>JAZLFH010000014.1:0-2297 GCA_045615705.1 Clostridia bacterium | reverse complement strand
AGCAAGGAAAAGATGCTGGCAATATGATTATGTCATAGAGCTTGATATTAAAGGCTTGTTTGATAATATTGACCATGAACTGCTAATGACGGCAGTTCAAAAACATATAACAGAGAAATGGCTGACACTGTACATTGAAAGGTGGCTGAAAGCACCGTTTATGACTGCTGACGGAGAAATCAAAGAGCGAAAAAGCGGAACACCGCAGGGCGGAGTGATAAGTCCCGTGCTTACGAACCTGTTTATGCACTATGCCTTTGATAAGTGGATGGATATAAATTCAAACCATACCCCGTTTGAAAGATATGCGGACGATGTCATTGTGCACTGCAAAACGGAAAAAGAAGCACAACAAACCTTGCAAAAACTGAATAAAAGGTTCAATGAATGCGGGTTGGAGCTTCACCCCGATAAAACGAAGATTGTATATTGCAAAGACAAGGACAGAACGAAAGAATATGATGTTACTGAATTTGATTTTTTGGGATATACATTCAAAGGAATATGGATTAAAGACAGGCTTGGTAGGATACAGAAGAACTTTCTGCCCTTTGTCAGTAAGAAATCAGCAAAGAGTTTCAGGGAAAAGATAAAATCTTTAGAGCTTCACAAGAAAACAGGTAGCAAAATAGAAATGATTGCCGAATTGATAAACCCGATTGTACGGGGGTGGCTTAATTATTTTTCCTGTTACTGCAAATCAGCGGTTAGGTTTACTATGAAGTGCCTGAATGAAAGACTCTGCAAATGGGCAAAGTGAAAGTACAAAAGACTAAGAAAGCATAAAACAAAGGCAAAAGAATGGCTTCAAAAACTTGCAAAAAGAGAACCCAATATGTTTGCACATTGGGCTCTCGGTTGGAAACCTTAACGGGAATACGAGGAGCCGTGTGAAGTGAGAGCTTCACGCACGGTTCTGTGAGAGCCTTGCTGTGAAATTCCGCTTGGCTACTCGACTGAGAGGTCGGCTACTCAACTAATGGGTAGCCTCCTACTCGATTGTTATTTAAGGTTCCTGATCGTGGATCATAATATTTGTATCTTTTTTTATAGACTTCAATAGCATCCATATATGCAGTAATAAATTCGTTTCGTAATTCTGTCGGATATAGTATTTCCGCGTCCTTACCAAACTTAAAAAAGTAATCACGAATTTGTTTCTTTGTGCATTCAAAACTCAGACGGTAATTATTGCCGTCTTTTTCTTTTGATGTAAAGGCGGGTCTGTAGGTCATAATGGTGTTGCACATATTCATACCGTTTTGCGTTAACTCAATAATATATTTCGATGGTTCCGATAAAAGATACGCAACGCCTCTTTCTTTTATTGCCTGTTCAATCTCACGTTTTGTTGTTTTGCTGTTTTTAAGGTTTGCTTTTCTTCTTTTTTCAGATACTTTATTCACTCTTGACAGCCTGAAAGATGCTATTTTTTCATTAGATTCATCATCACCTTTTTCATAACTGAAACAGGTAAGATACAAATGAGTCGTAATCGGCTCCGATACAATTTTAAACGGTCTGGCGATGAATGTAAATTCTCTGTTTTTTGTATTATTGCAGGTCGTTATCTCCAGCAGTCTGTCATTTTCAATCGCATTCTCGATAATATTTATTTTTTTTTTAGCATTTCGTACAGTCTATGTCCCGGAAAGGAAACTGCTGGGACAACGCGCCGCAGGAAAGCTTCTTCGGTCACATGAAAGATGAGATCAAATATGAGATCGCCATGATGCAGACCTTTGATGAAGTCAAGGCAAAAATTGATGACTGGATGGACTATTACAACAATGACCGATATCAGTGGGAACTCGCGAAGCTATCGCCGAAAGAATATTATCAGTATGTCACCACCGGTATCTATCCGTTAGCAGTTTGATGCTTCGCATATGGGGCTCTGCCCCATGCCCCGAGGTTTATCGCTTTACGGCAAAGAGGCAGTATATCAAAAAAAAGACAGCGTATACTTAATACACTGCCTCTCCGCCACGCCCGGGCACTCAAGTCGCACCTCTGCGTTGCCTTATACTCCCGATGGGTAGAAACAGTATATCACATAAATCGCAAAAGTATTAACACTAAAATCAAAATTGTACTTGACAAGGGGTACACTGCACAGCGATAATGATCTCGGAGTCAAATAATAAAGCAGGAGGTTAGCGTGAAAGATTAAAACAACTCACCGCCAGAAAGGCATAACAATAAAAGCCCTGCAAAGAATTTTTTTTGCAGAAGCAAGTTAAAGATATAAAACAAGAATCTAAGAGACAGTTAAACCTTGCTTTTCAAGAAATTTA
>JAZLFH010000013.1:0-2153 GCA_045615705.1 Clostridia bacterium | reverse complement strand
TTATATTAAATATTTACGCTGTTAAAATGTGGAGTTCAGCAAAAAATCATAAATTCCGATATGCAAAATACCGTATTCATCGGTCCAAGGTTTCATTGCGGTTTTGGTTATGATGACACGCCTTGAAAAATCGTTTCTCAGTTTCAAAAACGGTCGGATTTCCTGTTCGGCTTTTTCTTTTGAGTCTGTATTCAGTGCCGATTGAATATAGATACGGTCGCCCGGTTTCCCCGCATTGATCACAAAATCAATTTCGTAAGATTGCCTTTTTCGTGCTCCGTCCGTAATTTCAACCGTATCGACCACACCGACATCCACAGAACAACCTTTTGCACATAATTCGTTATAAATTACATTCTCCATCAGGTGCGTTTCTTCCATTTGGCGAAAGTTCAGGCGGGCGTTTCTAAGCCCCGCATCAACACAGTAATATTTGTTCGGATAGGAAAAATATTTTCGTCCCTTTATATCATAACGGGATGCTTTTGAAAATAAATAGGCATCGGTCAGATAGCCGAGATAAGCACTGACTGTTTCACTGTCTAATGCTGTTTTTCGGTGAGTGGTAAGAGTGTTGGCTATCTTTGCGGAATTGGTAAGAGAGCCGACCACCGATGAAAGCTCATCCGCAATCATGGCAAGTGCATCGGGGTACATAATGTTGTGGCGTTCCAAAATATCTTTCAGGTAGGTTTCATTAAACAAATCGGAAAGATACTTTTTCTTTTCTGTGTCGCTTTCAAGCATATGGACAAAGGGAAGTCCGCCATAGGTCATATAATCCGCTAAAAGCTCCGATTTATCTGAACCGTATACTTCATAAAGTTCCGAAAAAGAAAGCGGGCTGATATGAAGTTCGTCACCTCTTCCGCGAAACTCCGTAGAAATGTCAGAAGATAACATTTTAGAATTGGAACCGGTTACATAAATGTCAACATTTCCTTTTTGCAACAACGAATTGAGAATATCGTAAAAGGTTACATATATCGGGGGATTGTCCTCTATTTTCTTTTTTCCGACAAACTGTATTTCGTCTAAAAAAACATAATATTCTTTTGCCGGGTTTTTTGTTTTTTCTTCCAAAAGTTCGGAAAGCTTCATCGGGTCACGGTATGCGGCATTCAAAGCGTTATCAAGAGCCAAAGAAATGATATTCTCTTCTGCTACACCGTCATTTAACAAATATTGCCGGTAAAGATTAAAAAGCAAAAAAGATTTTCCGGAGCGTCTTACACCGGTTATAACCTTGACAAGCCCGTTACCTCGCCTTTTTATCAATCGGGATAAGTATTCTTTTCTTTCAAAAACTTTATTGACTTTCATACGCTACAATCCTTTCGGTTTTACTGTGCATATTCACATTATTTCCGATTGACTAAATTATATACCCGTTTTTTCGTTTTGTCAATACGAATCATGAATATGCTCACTTTTTTTGATAAAACTCTTTAAAAGTTTACATCAATTTACACCATCAAAAAGTCAAGCACCATGCGGACTGCACGGTGCTTTGTACTTTGATGTCGAACTGCTTTTCTCTGCATAAATGTTGTGAATTTTGGCGTAGTAACTGGCGTAGTAGAGGCATTTTTCATTTTCAAAAAGTGCCGAAAACCCGCATAGTTACTGGGTTTTTGCGATGTCCGTCACTCAATCGGTTTCATTGTCGGGATGACGCCGAAAGAGAATTTATAAGACTTCGCAACTCGTTACAACTCCTTATTTTATCCGCCTTTTTCGTACCTCTCATAACGCAAGTTTTTATAAGTCTTTATACAAACTTTGCATTTGGGTGTAGTAAAAGGTGTAGTAGGGGTGTAGTAACTCAAACCGCCATTTCACTGAATTGAGCCGATAAATTATCAAACTCTTCCATCTTTTTGTCCTTTGTTACGTCGGCATAAATATTTAAAGTTGTGAATATCAAATATCCTCACTTGTTTCACTCTTATGGCGATATTGGGGAATATCGGCGTTTTTGTCGATAAGTTTGTAATAGATGTGGATTTCTCTCGGTTCTTTACTGTATCTGCCGGGGCATTCGTCCACCGTCACAAACTCAATCAGTTCCATACACATTTCCCGTGTCAGTTCAGGCACATTCATATAGGTTTTCAGTCGCTTGATAAATTCGTCCACATCGTTTTTGTTTT
>JAZLFH010000012.1:0-68664 GCA_045615705.1 Clostridia bacterium | reverse complement strand
TCTTTTCCTTGAGCCCTCTTACGCTATTTAATTTTCAAAGTCCCACGCTTCCGCTTTTTTTCGCGGTGCAGGAGTTATTATACACACATATTCCTCTCTTGTCAACACTTTTTTTCACTTTTTTTCAACTTTTTTTATCTTGATTTTTTCTTCATTAATATATACTTATTTTTGCCCATCGTTTTCTGCATTTTCAAAGGAATTTAAATAAAAAAATCGCCTAAGGCGATTTTTTTTAAATTGTTTTACTTTTTCTCTTTGATTCATACTTCTTTTTTGTCGCAAGTCCTCCCCGTATATGTCTTTCTGCTTTATTTTTTTCAAGCACCTCTCGCGTTTTGGCTGCAAGTGATGGATTAAACTCCTCTAACCTCTCAGTTACATCTTTATGTACGCTTGATTTACTTATCGCAAATTTTTTTGCCGTTGCCCTCACTGTGGCTTCGTTTTCAATAATATACTCAGCAAGACAGACCGCGCGTTCTTCCATATAGTCTTTCAAGGTTATCATTCCCTTCCTAAGCTTCTACCAAATACTATGCTTTAAGAAGATATTATATTACTTAAAAGAGTTGAAGTTTTCGTTTTATTATGTTAGTATTAAGGTAATTTGAAAGGTGATTTTATGAAAAATACTAAAGAAATTATTTTGTCAGGTATTTTCCTTGCCCTTGCAATTTTATTACCGTTTATTACTGCCCAAACAAAAGTTGTCGGTGCTGTTGTTTGCCCTATGCATATCCCTATATTCGTAGCGGGATTTGTGTTAGGGCCTGTTTGGGGAGGATTTGTTGGCTTTACAGCACCGATTTTAAGAAGTTTACTCTTTTCTATGCCTAAGATGTTTCCGTCTGCGATTGCTATGAGTTTTGAACTTTTTGCATACGGCTTTTTAATGGGACTTTTTATCAAGTTATTTAAAAAGAATGTAATATCAATATACATAAGCCTGATAGTTTCAATGATTTTAGGCAGAATTGTTTGGGGAATTGTTATGTTTTTATTTGCAAAGGCTTTCTCGATAGATTTTTCAATAGGCAAATTTATTGATACCGCTGTAATAGGTGCTGTGTTTGCATTTATAACACACATCATAATAGTTCCGATTGTGTGTATTGCTCTTAAAAAACATATTAAGGAGTAGTTTATGCTGGCAGATGAAGTTTTAAAGGTTAAAACGACTTTTGCAAAAAACGGTGGTACTTTACCGCTTGAAACTGCAAAACATTTAAGAATAAATAAAGGTATTCTTGACCTTCTTATGAAAAGAGGAACCATTGAACTTAAAGGCGATGCGTACCGATACATTGACTTTGACGAAATTGACCCGATAAAAATAATCACTCGCCGTTACGGCGAGTGTATTTTGTCGTCATTATCTGCCCTTAACTACTACGGGTATACAGAAAAGCCAGACTATTTCTACATAAGTGTCGGAAACGGTGTCAAAATATCTAAGTCCAGGCTTGATTTTCCGCCCGTAAAACTTTTGCACTACAAAGATGATACTCTTTACTCGGACACCGTAAATAACGGTAAGTTTCTTGTTGCGAGCCGTGAAAGAGCAATGTGTGAACTTTTCAAAAACTCCGATAAATTTGACGATAAGATTATTTTTTCTGCATTCTCGGCATACACAAGAGATAGCGAGAAAAACATTGACCGTCTTTTTGAAATTGCAAGAGAGTTTTCATCTTACCGAAAGGTTAAAATGTGGATTGGTTCTATAATGCTCACTTGATTTTTATAAGAATATCTCTTACATGTACATCAACATAAGTATCACTTTTATAGGCACTTATAATAAGTGCTTTTATTTTTACATTCTCGTTTTCATATTCAAATGTCATTTCCTCAGGTGTGTAGTATTCTTTTTTCATTTCAAAAAGGCTTTCGATAAATTCATTCGTGTCGGCTTTTAAAATCAGATTATCTCCGTCTTTTACATAAATGACAGTGTCCTCCGTGTAGGCGTTAAGTCCAATGTTATTTTTGTTTCTGTCATCAATTTTAAAGGTAGCAGGACAAATAATATAGTCATATCCCTCCAATGGGAACGAAAACTCCTCAAATTGAAGTCCTGCGTGTTTTACATTGCTTTTTGCAGGAACAATGACATCTTCAAAGCCAAGAATTTCTTTTGCATCTGCAAACTTTTCGGACGGGTAATCGCTCGGAAGCGAAAGATTGTTAAAACTTAAATATCTTAAAATAGAATAAAGTTCTCTCTTGTCATTATCACAAACAGAATCGTTTTGCACAATTTCTCCATTTATTAACATATTGTTTCTTACAAGCACATCATGGAAACGCTTGTTTTGGCTCTCAAAAACTATTTTCTCGCCGAAAATCGCAAAGACAAGTGCCAACACAGTTATCGTAAGAAGCACAAAACGGCACATTTTTCCCTTACCTATTATAAACAGAAGTGCAGACACGAAAGATGCTATTCCGCCCAGCAAAACCAAAAGTCTTGTTATTGAGTAGCCATAGTTGAGAATCTGGCGGAAGTCCGCCCAAAAAAGAATTGCAATTACCGGCAAAATAAGGTACGGAATAACAGAAATCATCACTTTTACGAACTTGCTCTCAAAATTTTTACACATGAGTGCAGACGGAATGCATACAGCAAGGTATATAAGTGAAATTCCACCCAAAAGACCAATAGGAAGCGACCTCGTCATCAGAAGTTTTAAGTAGTAAACATACAATACTACCGTAAAGACGGCAATAAGGGGCATCACTATATATGTCCACAAAAGATTTATTACCTTTGGAGTTTTAACTTCGTCATTTTTCTTGGGAATCCACGAAAGAAACAGTAACGGCATCATAAGTGCGTATGAAATAAAGACGAATGTTTCGTAAGTTTTATAAGATACCGTTATCAAGAGTATATCTATACCCGCAAGGATTAATGCCACGCCTCCCATAAACACGGAAGCAAACACAAATGCAGTAAAAAGGCGACTTAGATAAATTGAAAGATGCTCTTCAAAGTACTTTCTGTCAAAAAAGTCCATCGCCAAAATCGCAAGCGATGCCGAAGCGATTATAATTGCAGCCTCGCAAAGATAACCAATATCCGACAAGTAATATATAATCCCCAAAAAAATGGGTATTACCGGAAGAAAAATCTTAATTATCGGCTTTTTATTTTCCGCCAAAAATGTAGCCGAATATGAAAGGAAAAATGCAAACAGCGTTGAAGTAAGCATTTTTTCAATGCCTTCAAAATTATTGTAAACCATAATTTCGCAAAGCGTGAAAAATACTGCTATAAAAATGCTCGGAAGCGGGAATCGAATTACTGTGTTTAAAAGATTCTTCGGGAGGTTTTTAATACCATTGCACAATTTTTTTGTTATTTTCATACACACACTCTCCTTTAATACATAGTAGCATTATTTAAAAACTAAATCAATAAAAAATTTTTGAAAAAATATGTTGACTTATCGCTTTTTTTATGTTATCATAACTATCGTTTCAAGTGCTGGTGTAGCTCAATAGGTAGAGCAGCTGATTTGTAATCAGCAGGTCGTAGGTTCGAGTCCTATCACCAGCTCCATTTTTATGGAGGAGTTCCCGAGCGGCCAAAGGGGGCAGACTGTAAATCTGTTGTCTATGACTTCGGTGGTCCGAATCCACCCTCCTCCACCATGTAAAAAAACCTCTTTTGTCTACCAAGACAAAAGAGGTTTTTTAAGCGAAATAAATCCTTCGGATTTGTGAAATGCACTTCGTGCGTGAAATACGCCTACGGCGTGTGAAATGCCTGCGCGCGTAACAGGACTTATTTCATTTCACATCCGCAAAGCCGATATTTCACTAAATAAAATATTTGAGGTGATAACAACATGGCTGAATCTAAACTTAAAAATTTATCAATGTCTTTTTCGTTGATATTTTAAAACTATGTGATAAAACAAAAGGGACTTTTTTGAACGATGTGTTCCTCACGGAACATGATGCACACTTCGTGTGTGATGTGTCCTTCGGACATGATGTTCACCTACGGTGAGTGAATGGAACACATCACATCATTGCATTATTTTTTTATTAAAATCACATACCCAAATTTTTATAGACAAAATCGACATTATATGATAAAATTATCTACATATACTAATGGAGATGGTGTTTATGTCGTTTGATAATTCAAATATTTCTCTTGAAGAATTGGAAGCCCTTGAATATAAATATTTAATGAAATATTGGTATTTCTTAAAATTTGTCGAAGATGAAATAGTTGCCGGTATGCTGTCGATGGATGACATAAGGAACGACTGGCAAGGTTTGTATGGAAATGATGACGGTGGCATTTCATTATTTGATGTCGGTAGTGAGAGAATCGTATATGCTTTATTAAACGGAAAAATCGCCGGAAAACCCAATTCATGTCCTGTTAGTTCAGACCTGTTTTTCGAGGTTGATGATGCTTATATTCATATTGATTTAAAAAGTGTTACAACAAGTGAAGGCACAACATCGCAAGATAACATAGGAGATTTCAATACTTGTATTTTTGTTGGTGAAAATCAAAATTCATATGCCGGGACAATAATAAAAAATGCCGGCAGGCCCAATGAACATCATGAAGAGTACCGTCCGAACTTGCCGAAGTTTTATACAAAAACAAATGGTGATAAGAAGATTACTTTAACTTATTTTGTCTGCTTATTAAACAGTTCCGTAACACAGCGTTGTGAACTTATCTCTATTATGAGTTTGCCAAACGGTAAATTACAAGAGCATTATGGGTCTAGACCGCTAAAAGCAGGTAAAAATCCAGGTAAAGCACGCTATAATTTTAGTGCAATTCCAACATTTGAACTTTTACCGGGGAGCAAGAAAAGAGTTCGGATAATACATAAAAATCCCGATATGTCCGACTATGTTAAAAGAAAACTTCAATTCTATCTTGATAATTTTGATGTTTCTGCAGAAGAATAAATTCTACCTATGAGAGTGAAATTATTTTTCACTCTCATTATTTTTTTCTATTGCATCTTTTATTCCTGTTGCTATTTTAGTTGCCAATTTAACCGGCACAGCATTGCCGATTTGTGTATACATTTTATTAAGGCTTCCCGTAAATTCATATGTAACAGGGAAAGACTGAAGAATTGCACATTCCCTTGCACTTAATCTTCTTTTTTTATTAACATGAATTTCCGGGCTTGTTGCCGTAATTGTATCGCTCGGCCTATCCCAGTTGGTAATTCTCAAAGACTGTTCAAATTTTATTTCTTTTTCTACAAGAGTGGTAACGGCTTTATCGTATTTATCATCAAATCCAAAGATTTTTTTGAGTTCCCACCAATCTTCCGGACTCGGTATACTTCCGGAATTGTTATCTTTTCTAAACCAATGTCCGGCTGTGTAAGAATATCCAAAATGCTCATCAACCTTTTTAGTTGTCCAACCGGCTTTATCTCTCCAAAATCTCAAGTAATCACAAATGTCATGCTGATTTACTTCATACTCTCTTCCCCAAAATGTATCTGCTACATTTTCGGAAGCAATATGATTTGTAATTGAGATTTCATTGCAATTTTTATCTACTCCAAGTATTTCAAAAAATCCATCTTCGTCTTTAATACCCGTTGCTTTTATGTGCTTTTTCAAATCTTCAATTTTGATAGTTTTAGGCTTGTTAGATATTTTTATATTAGACAAGAAACCAATAGCCTGTTCCGTCGTAAATGCAGGAAACAATTTTTTGTCTTCAAATCCGGGAAGATAATGGGTTTTTGCGGGGAAAGGATTCTCTATTCCCAATCTGTTTCCGATAATTACAACTCGTTCTCTTGCTTGAGCCACACCGTATTCAGCTGCATTCAAAACCCTTGGTTCAACATCATAACCTAAATTTTCAAAATCCGACTTTATCATCTCAAAAACTTTACCGTTTTCAATTGACAAAATACCTTTTACATTTTCAGCTACAAAGAATTTTGGCTTTTTATCTTTAATTATTCTAAGCATTTCTTTATATAAGAAATTACGCTTGTCTTCCATTGAACGCCTGGTGTTGGCAACCGAAAAACCTTGGCAAGGAAAACCCCCGATTATTACATCCGCACCGTTGGGGATATCTTCGTTTTTAATTTTTGTGATATCTCCGTGTATCATATGTTTACCAATATTTTTGCGATATGAAGCAACGGCTTCTTGAAAAAAGTCGTTTGCCCAAATAATTTCAAAACCGGCATTAATAAATCCTAAATCCATACCACCGGCACCGGAAAACAACGAAACAACTTTTAATTTACCCGGAGAATTGATTACTTCGTATTCTTCATTTTCATCTCTGACAAGTTCAACGATATCACCGATATCACAAGAAAGCACATTACAAATTTTTGTCAGAACATCGGAACTTACCATTTCTTCTTTTCCGATTTTTGCAAGAGTGCTTGAACTGATTTTAGCCTGCTCACGAAGGTCGGTTTTGGTCATTTTCCGGTCAATAAGCATTTTTAATAACTTGTTATAATTTGCTTTCATAACCCATTCTCCTATAAATCACATTGTGTTTTTATTATAGCAGATAAAAAGTGCTTTGTCAAATATTATATTTGTTACTTAAAACAAAATGTTTGATGCACCGAAACTAATTTTACATTAAATGAGTAATCGTGTGAAATGATGCCCGTTTTTCAAGATGAACTCCACTTTTAATACAAATGCACCCAATTTCCCACGATGCACCCCGGCAAACTGACAAATGCACCCCAAAAAACCGTGGGGTGCATTTGTATTGAAATTGATCGCCTTTTTCAGAAAAAACGAAATAAATTCTGTCGGATTTGCGGAATTGCTCCGCAGTGAAATGCTTAACAACATGAAATACGCCACAGGCATATTATACAAGGATTTATTCCATAATAAACAATAATTGGAGTTAAATACGGCTAAACTATCTATTGAGCATAAATTGATAAAAAGAGCGACAATTTAAGGCTTGTCGCTCTTTTTGTTAGTTTTCTTTTATAAACTTATCAATATATTCTATCTGCATTTTCACGGATTCTTCACCCGTTCCGCCTTCGCTGATTCTCTTTTTTATGCACTCTGTTAAGTCTATTGCCTTATAAACCTCTTCATCGAAGATTTCGGAAAATTCCTTATACTCATCAATGGTAAGTGATTCAAGCGTTTTATTCTTTTTAATGCAATATGCTACAAGAGAGCCTGAAATCTTATAAGCACTTCGAAAAGGCATGCCTTTTTTTGTCAAATAATCTGCAAGGTCTGTTGCATTTATAAAGCCTTCTTTTGATGCTTCAAGCATTTTGTCCTCGTTTGCCCTCAGAGTATCAAGCATTCCGGAAAATACCTCCAAGCACATTTTAACCGTATCTACGGCATCAAAGATGCTTTCTTTATCCTCCTGCATATCTTTGTTATACGCAAGAGGGAGTCCTTTAAGTGTTGTCAAGAGTGCCATCAAATCGCCGTATACTCTGCCGGTCTTACCACGGACAAGTTCCGCCATATCGGGATTTTTCTTCTGTGGCATAATGGACGAGCCTGTTGTGTATTCGTCCGAAAGTGTAACAAACTTAAATTCAAGACTTGACCAAAGGATAATTTCTTCCGAAAACCTTGAAAGGTGCATCATAATAATTGAGATACAAGACATTAATTCAATACAAAAATCTCTGTCGCTTACGCCATCAATACTGTTTAAGCAAATCCCGGAAAAGCCAAGTTCCTCAGCCTCAAAACGGCGGTCGGTATTGTATGTTGTTCCTGCCAACGCACAACTTCCTATCGGCGAGAAATTCATTCTTTTCCTGCAATCGTTTAGCCTTGTTATATCTCTTGAAAACATCATGGCATACGCCAAAATGTGATGCGAAAATGTAATGGGTTGAGCCCTTTGGAGATGAGTATATCCCGGCATTACGGTATTTTGGTACTCTTTTGCCTTTTTATTTATAACTTCTAAAAGGCTTATTAAAAGTTTCTTTAATTCGTCAATTTCATTTCTAAGATACATTCTGATGTCAAGTGCCACTTGGTCGTTACGGCTTCGTGCAGTGTGCAGGCGTTTTCCCGCATCGCCTATTCTTTCTGTAAGTTTTTCTTCCACGAACATATGAATATCTTCGCAGTCCATATCAAACAAAAGTGCACCGCTGTTTAAGTCGTTTAAAATACCTTCCAAGCCGGCAATAATTGAAAGTGCCTCAGATTCTTCGATTATGCCCTGATTTTTGAGCATAACCGCATGAGCTATACTTCCCCTTATGTCCTCTTGGTACATTCTCTTATCAAAATGAATTGATGAATTGAAATCATCGGCAATCTTTTCGGTTTTCCCGTCTGTCCTGCCTGCCCACATTTTACCCATTATAAAACCTACTTCAAATTATTCTTTTCTTTCATTTTTGCATAAACCTTTGTAGAAAGTGAGTAAAGGTTTATAAACCCTGCGGAGTCTTTCTGGTCATATACTTCGTCCTCATCAAATGTTGCTATCTCGCTATCGTATAACGAGTACTTTGAAGATACTCCCGCATTTATCATATTACCTTTGTAGAGTTTTAACTTTACATCTCCCGTAACCGTTTCCTGAGTTGTCTTAACAAAACTTAAAATTGCCTTTGTAAGGGGTGTAAACCACTGTGCATTATAAACAAGTTCGCCGAGTTTTTGTGCTACAAGTGATTTATAATGTGCCGTTTCTTTATCAAGGCAAATTGATTCAAGCACGCTGTGTGCTTTATAAAGAATCGCTCCGCCCGGTGTTTCATAAACTCCACGGCACTTCATACCTACCAAGCGGTTTTCCACAATGTCGAGAAGTCCTATTCCGTTTTCGCCGCCAAGTTTGTTTAAAGTTGTTACAACTTCCGTTGCATTCATCTTTTTGCCGTCAATTTCTGTGGGAACGCCTTTTTCAAAGTGTATTGTTACATATGTCGGCTTATCCGGTGCCTTTTCGGGACTTACACCCATTTCAAGGAATCCCTCTTTGTTGTAAAGGGGCTCGTTCTTCGGGTCTTCAAGGTCAAGTCCTTCGTGTGAAAGATGCCAGATGTTTTTATCCTTTGAATAATTCGTTTCTCTGTTAATTTTAAGCGGTACATTGTGTGCTTGTGCATAATCAATTTCCTCATCACGAGATTTGATGTCCCACTCACGCCACGGAGCAATAATCGGCATATCGGGAGCAAAAGCCTTGATTGCCATTTCAAAACGGACCTGGTCATTTCCTTTTCCCGTGCAACCATGACAAATTGCGTCCGCACCTTCTGAAAGTGCAATTTCCGCAATTCTCTTTGCAATCGGAGGACGGGCAAATGCAGTTCCCAACATATATTCCTCATAAAGTGCTCCCGCCTGGACGCACGGAAATACATAATCTGTCAAGAACTCCTCAGTGAGATCTTCTATGTAAATCTTTGAAGCACCTGTCTTTATGGCTTTCTCTTCAAGTCCTTCAAGTTCCGATTTTTGTCCGACATTTCCGGATACCGCAATAATCTCGGGATTATTGTAGTTCTCCTTTAACCACGGGATAATAATTGATGTATCAAGACCGCCGGAATACGCCAAAACTATCTTTTTGATATTTTTCTTATCCATGATGTTACCTCCAAACCATGTTTTCTGTTTATTGATAAATAATACACCTTTTTGAATAAATATGCAAGCATTTTTTTGTTCTTCACTAAAAGTGTCGGAAATATCCCGACACCTTTAAAAAGGCTATTTATTGTTTCTGTCAAACCAACTCTTGCAAAAATCACCCAAAACAATCGACAACTCTTTCATATCCCAACCGGTTGTATTTACGATCAGGTTATACTGATGTCTTTCTCCCCACTCGCCGTCTGCAATCATTGCTCTCGTTCTCTTCCTTGACTTATCAATTTTCGCCATCTTCTTCTCAATTTCTTTTCTTGTAAGTTTTTCGCCCTCGGGAGCCCTGTCTATACATCTTTGGATTTTCGCTTCTTTATTTGCACATATAAAAATATTCAGCGGATTGTATTCTCTTAATAAAATATCGGAATTTCTTCCAACCATTATGAAGTCTTCGCCTTGTTTTGCGAGTTCTTCAATGACATTTTTTTGTGAAACCAAAATATCTGTACGCATAAGTTGAGGAAGATTTATGGAAAATGAATTTCCAAATGTAATGGGTGTGGAAATCTCCGATGAATTGCGAAGAGTATGCCTTATAAAATTCTCACTTTCTCCGCACTGTTCTGCTATTCCCGTAATAATCTCACGGTCATAGTACTTAAAGCCCAAAACATCAGCCAAACGCTTTGCAACCTCTCTTCCGCCACTGCTGAATTCTCTGCTTACCGTTATAATTCTCATTTTCATATCTCCTTACTTTATTATTTCTTCCATGCAAATTTTGAAAAGAGTACGAGCATCGGGAATATTTCAAGTCTTCCCGCAAGCATATCAAACACCATTACAAGTTTTGAAACCGGCGAAAACATTGAAAAATTTCCCGTAGGACCGACTAAATTAAGTCCCGGTCCTATGTTGTTAAGCGTTGCCGAAACGGCAGTAAAATTAGTTGTGTAGTCAAAATTGTCAAAACTTATCAGTAAAATTGAAACTACAAATATTATTACATAAGCAACCATGTATGTATTGATTGAGCGTACCGTTTCATGCTCAACCAATCTTCCGTTCATGGTCGTTTTAACTGTTGCCTTGGGGTGAGCCGCAATCCTGATTTCTTTTACAAGGCTCTTTGCCAAGATTATTATTCTTGAAACCTTTATTCCGCCGCCGGTACTTCCCGCACAAGCACCTACAAACATAAGCGTAACCAAAATTGTCTTTGAAAGTTCGGGCCAAAGGTTAAAATCGCATGTCGAGTATCCGGTTGTGGTAATTATTGAGCCTACCTGAAACGCAGTGTGGCGAATAGTTTCTCCCAAACTTGCGAAAAGGTGTCTGCAATTTATTGTGATAGCGGTTATTGCCGTAAAAATAATAATCAAATACCAATGAAGTTCACTTGATTTTAATGCCGACTTAACTTTTTTGGTCAAAGTAAGATAATAAAGCGAAAAATCAATACCAAAAAGTATCATAAATACAGTAATAACAATCTGTGAAAATGCACTGTAATCCGAAAGTCCCGAATTTCTTACCGCAAATCCGCCGGTTCCTGCGGTACCGAGTGAAAGTGTAATTGCATCAAACGCTTCCATACCGCCCAAAAGAAGAATTATCATTTCTATGACCGTCATTACAATATATATCCCGTACAAAATAGTTGCACTTGTCTTTACACGGGGAACTAACTTACTTACACTCGGCCCGGGGCTTTCCGCCTTCATTAAGAAAAAATTATTTCCGCCTGCCGATGGAATAATCGCAAGCAAGAATACCAATACTCCCATACCGCCGAGCCAGTGAGTAAAACTTCTCCAAAAAAGCATACTCTTCGGAAGTGCTTCAACATCGGTAAGAATTGATGCCCCTGTTGTTGAAAACCCCGATGCGGTTTCAAAAAGTGCATCTATAAAATTCGGAATGGTCCCTGAAAATACAAAAGGAAGTGCTCCGAATATACTCATGACAATCCAAGCAAGTGCAACACTTGCAAAGCCTTCTTTTGCAAACATAGACTCTTTTGAATTAGTCTTAATGGTTAAAAGTCCACCAATTACAATGGCTAATACGATACACTTTGAAAATGCAAAGATGCAGTCTTTTTCTCCGTATATTATCGCACAAACTATCGGTAACAGCATGGAAACGGCCTCTACAAAAAGCACGAGTCCCAATATGCGTCTTACTGTTTTTATGTTCATATTACTCTCCTGCTATTTCAAGATATCCGAAATATCTTTAAATCCCGATTTCAGCGTTACAACAATTACTGTGTCATTTGCTTCTATCTTATCTTTTCCGCGAGGAATTACAACCTTACCGTTTCTGTTGATACAAGCAATTAAAATATTCTTTTTAAGGTCAAGTTCCTGAATGGGAATGTCCACAACAGGGTCATTTTCTCCAACCCTAAATTCAAGTGCTTCCGCTTTGCCGTCCAAAATCATATGCATTGTTTCAATATTGCTTCCTATTGAGTTGTTTTTTGCCCTGACAAAGCGGACAATGTATTCCGCAACGAGATTTTTCGGATGAATTGTCGTTCCGAGGTCTAAACTTTCAATAACTTCGTCATAAGCAATTCGGTTTATTTTAGTAACTACTTTTGCCGAAGATTTATCTTTGGCAAACAGTGATAAAAGAACATTTTGTTCATCAATATTTGTGAGCGAAACAAACGCCTCGCAAGACTTGATTCCTTCCTCTTCCAATAACAAGTTATCTGTTCCGTCTCCGTTTATAACCGTTGCTTTCGGAAGCATTTGGCATATTTCTTCGCACCTTTGCGTATTATTTTCAATTATTTTTACATCAATACCTGTTTCGATAAGTCTTTTCGCAAGGTAGTAAGACAGTTCTCCACCGCCTACAATAAGTGCATCTTTTACACGATTTGTCTTTATCCCGATTTTCTTAAAGAATGCCGACTGACCCGATATTGAAGAGATAATGCTTACATAATCTCCTGCCCTTAACACAAAATCTCCGCCCGGGATAAACGCTTCGTTTTCTCTTTCTACTCCGCAAACCAAGACATCACAGTTTAATTTGGGCAAAATGTCCATAACCTTCATATTGTCAAGGACACTTCCTTCGGGAAGTTTAAACTTTAAAATCTCAATTCTTCCTTTTGCAAATGTGTCAATGCTTATTGCTGTCGGGAATCTGAGAACTCTTGCAATTTCTTCTGCCGCTGTTTTTTCAGGATTTATTGCCATTGCAAGTCCTAAATCATCCTTTATGGTATTGATTGCACTGCTGTATTCGGGACGGCGAATTCTTGCAATGGTTTTTACCCCGCCGAGTTTTTTTGCCATAAGGCACGAAATAAGATTTGTTTCGTCCGAACCTGTTACTGCAATTAAAATATCAGCCTTGGTAATGCCTGCCTCTTTTAATGTTTCCACATCTGTTCCGCTTCCCGCAACGCCCATTATATCGAGTGCGTTTGTAGTATTCTGCACAACGGAAAGAGCCGTATCTACAACTGTAATATTGTGGTTTTCCTCTTGGCTAAGCCGTTCTGCAACTGTTTGACCTACCTTACCGCAACCTACAATAATTATATTCATCATGCTCACCTACCATTACGAGCGTATTATAACAGAGAATATTTAGAAATTCAAGAGATATATGTATTTTTGTTTGGATTTCACGCTATTGACTTTGATTTAGTATTATTATACTATTAATTTCGGACGAGGTGAAATTTTTGTTTAGAAAAAATATTGCAAATATTTTTAGTCTTTCAAGGCTTGTGTTTTCAATTTTTCTCTTTTTTAAACCTCTTTTTTCTCCATGGTTTTTTACTCTCTACATATTATGTGGTGTAAGTGATGTCTTGGACGGCTTTTTGGCAAGAAAGTTAAGAATTGAAAGCAGATTCGGGAAGCATTTTGACTCCTTTTGCGACTTTTTCTTTATTTTGGTATGCGTATACAAAATTTACGGATTTGTTTTTACGGATAAAACCATATTTTTATTAATTACAGTTATTTTTATTTTAAAACTTATTTCATTTTTGAAATTTAAAAATCTTCACACTTTTGCAAACAAAATTTCGGGACTTCTTCTTTTCTTATCTGTGCCTTTTTTGTCAAATTCAATCGTAGTTTACATAATATCTTTTCTAATATTTGTTTTGTCCGTATTTGATTTGATATATAAACAGAATAGGATGTAAAAAACAGTTGTTATTTTACATCCTATTTGTATATTCTTTGTTTCTTGTTGCCGTTTTATTTACTTAATCCGCTTTAAGAGTTCTTCCTGCTGTGCTTCGTAACCGGGTTTTCCCAAAAGTGCGAACATATTCTTCTTATACGCTTCAACACCGGGCTGGTTAAACGGATTTACCCCAAGTATATAGCCACTTATACCGCAAGCCTTTTCAAAGAAGTAAATCATATTACCGAGGCTGTATTCGTCTTGTCTTTCTATTGACATAACAAAGTTTGGAACGCTTCCGTCCGTATGGGCAAGCATTGTGCCGTAAAACGCCTGTTTATTTACAAAACTTACCGTCTTTCCCGTAAGGAAGTTAAGTCCGTCAACATTTTCTTTATCCTCCGTGATTGTTATATCACGGCGTGGGTTTTCAAAGAACAAAACGGTTTCAAAAATATTTCTCTGTCCGTCTTGAATATACTGTCCCATAGAGTGAAGGTCTGTCGAAAAATCAACCGATGCGGGGAAAATACCTTTCTTGTCTTTTCCTTCGCTTTCGCCGTAAAGTTGTTTCCACCATTCTGAAAAATAGTGAACATTCGGCTCGTAATTTACCATAATTTCCGTTGTTTTTCCCCTTCTGTAAAGGATGTTTCTTACTGCGGCATAGCGATAACATTCATTTTCTTTAAGACACGGATTTTTGTATTCCTGCATTGCGTCTTTTGCACCTTGCATCAAAAGGTCAATATCCGCTCCGCTCGAAGCAATGGGCAAAAGCCCTACTGCCGTAAGAACCGAAAATCTTCCGCCTACATCATCGGGAACAACAAATGTTTCATATCCTTCACGGTCGGCAAGAGCTTTTAATGCACCTTTCTGCTTGTCCGTTGTAACAAAAATTCTGTCCTTTGCTCCGTCCTTACCGTACTTCTTAATCAAAAGTTCTCTGAAAATTCTAAAAGCGATTGCCGGTTCTGTCGTTGTACCGCTTTTTGAAATTATGTTAACCGAAAAGTCTTTCCCTTCCAAACAATCCAAAAGGTCGCAAAGATATGTCGAACTGATGCTGTTTCCGGCAAAGTAAATTTCGGGAGTGCCGTTTCTTTTTGCCTTAACGGAATTTGAAAAACTGTGCGAAAGCATTTCAATAACCATCTTCGCACCGAGATATGAACCTCCGATACCGATTACAACGAGTGCGTCCGAGTTTTTCTTAATTTTTTCTGCTGCCTTTTTTATTCTTTCAAACTCGTCTTTATCATAATTTTCGGGAAGGTCAACCCAACCCAAAAAATCGTTTCCGAGTCCGCTCTTTTCGTGCAGTGTCTTATGTGCAAGACTTATTTCGTCCTGCATTTTAAGAATTTCTTCTTCTGTAATAAAATCCTTTGCTTTTTTTGTATCAAATTTGATGTTCATTTTAATTCTTCCTTTATTTTAATTCTATTTTAAGAAAACTCTTCTTGCCTTTTCTTACAACGATTTTTCCGTCTGTAAATATTTCGTCAGTAACGATAAATGACGGGTCCTTAACCTTCTTGTCATCTATTGAAAGACCGCCTTGCATTATAAGTCTTCTGCCTTCTCCCTTTGACGGGATAAACTCGGCATCAAACAACAAGTCCAAAATACCCTTGCCGTCTTTTAACGAACTTTTTTCTACTTCGTAACTCGGCATATCGGCACTGATTCCGCCTGAAAATGCTGCACTTGCGGCATCTTTTGCTTTTTGTGCTTCTTCTTTTCCGTGAACAAGTTTTGTTACCTCGTAAGCAAGGCGAACTTTTACTTCGTTTAACGCACTTCCCGAAAGTTTTTCATACTCTCTTATCTCGTCCATCGGAATAAATGTAAGAAGTTTCATGCACTTTGTAACATCGGCATCGTCAACATTTCTCCAATACTGGTAAAACTCGTACGGAGTTGTTTTTTTCGGGTCAAGCCAAACAGCACCCGATGCGGTCTTTCCCATTTTCTTTCCTTCACTGTTTGTAAGAAGGGTAAATGTCATACCGTAGGTCTGCTTTTGGTCTTTTCTTCTGCAAAGTTCAATTCCGCCCAAGATATTGCTCCACTGGTCATCTCCGCCGAGTTCGAGTTTGCAACCGTATTTTCGGTTAAGCATCAAGAAGTCATAACTCTGCATAAGCATATAGTTAAATTCAAGGAAAGATAATCCCTTTTCCAAACGCTGTTTAAAACACTCTGCACTAAGCATCTTGTTTACGGAAAAACATGAACCGATATCACGCAAGAATTCAATATAATTCAGTTCCAAAAGCCAATCTGCATTATTGACCATAATTGCTTTCCCGTCCGAAAAGTCAATAACCGATGAAAGTTGCTTCTTAAAGCACTCACAGTTATGGTCAATGATTTCTTTTGTCATCATTTTACGCATATCCGTTCTTCCGGACGGGTCGCCTATATGACCTGTCCCGCCGCCGACAAGTGCGATTGGAATATGCCCGTGGTCCTGCATATGCTTCATTACAACCATCTGCAAAAAATGTCCCACATGAAGGCTGTCTGCTGTCGGGTCAAAACCTATATAGAAAGAAACCTTTTCTTTACCGAGCATCTCACGGATTTCTTCTTCGTGAGTTGTCTGTGCAATAAGTCCTCTTTCTTTTAAAACATCAAATACATTTTCCATTTTTATTTTCCTTTCATGGTATGCTTTTCCCATTATACCTTTTTATTTCGGTTGTTTCAATAGTTTTTTCTTTTTTTGGAAAGGTATTGACAATTTACGGTGATTTGAGCATAATTTAGGTATGGAATTTATAATTTTGAGGTGCTTTTATGAGTGAACTTGAACTTTTAAGAGATGACATTTCAAAAATTGACGGTAAAATGGCTCAGCTTTTTGAAAAAAGAATGGAAATTTCAAAAAAAATTGCAGCGTACAAGACAAAAAACGGTCTTTGCATAAAAGACAGAAAACGGGAAGATGAAGTTATTATAAACAACTTATCCCTCGTTGACGAATCCGTAAAATCATACTATGAAGAATTTTTAAAAAATGTGATTTCTCTTTCTTGCAGGTATCAGGAAGATTTATCAAAAGAGGTTTGATATGAAAAATACATTCGGAAACAGTCTGACCATAACCCTTTTTGGCGAAAGCCACCAAGACTTTGTCGGAATTGTTGCAGACGGAGTTTGTCCCGGGCTTGTGGTTGATGAAGAACTGATTACACTTTACCTTAATAAACGCCGTCCCGATTTTTACGAATCCAAAAGGCGTGAGAAAGACGAATTTAAAATTTTAAGCGGTGTCTTTAACGGAAAAACTACCGGTACTCCTCTTACAATCGTCATCAAAAACAACGATACTTTAAGCACTTCTTACCAAAGGGGAATCGCCCGTCCTTCGCATTGCGACTACACAGCCTACCTTAAATATCACGGATTTGAAGACTATCGTGGCGGCGGACATTTCTCGGGCAGGCTGACCGCTCCGATTGTCGCTCTGGGTGCAATTCTCATGCCGTATTTAAACAATCACGGAATAAGTATAGGTACTCACATTTTAAAATTAGCTGATTTTGTTGACAGAGATTTTAGTGATAAAAGCGATATTGATTTACTAAATAATAGTGATTTTCCCGTTTTAGAATATTCTTTAAAAGAAAAAATGATTAAAAAAATTGAAAATGTCCGCTATAACGGAGACAGTATCGGCGGAGTTATCCAAACCGGAATTTTCGGAATAAAAAAAGGCTTGGGTGAGCCGTATTTCGACTCGATTGAGAGTTTAATTTCTCACGCAATGTTTTCTGTCGGCTCAATTAAGGGCATCGAATTCGGTAAAGGCTTTTCATTTGCAAAAGGCTTGGGAAGTGAACTAAATGACGAACTCTTTATGGAAAACGGCGAGATTTATACAAAGACAAACAATAACGGCGGTATAACGGGCGGAATTACAAACGGTATGCCGATTTTGTTTAACTGCGTAGTAAAGCCCACTCCGTCAATAAAGAAAGAGCAGGACACAGTAGATTTTATAAAAAATGAAAACACAAAAATTTCTGTAAAAGGTCGCCATGACAGTGCAATAATAAGGCGAATTTGTCCTGTAACGGACAGCCTTTGTGCGATAGTTATCGCAGATATTCTTTCTGCAAGATTCGGAACGGATTATTTAATAAAATAAAAAAAGCCGAGCAATGCTCGGCTTTTTTTATTATGCGTAAAGCGGATGCTTGTCGCAAAGTGCCTTAACACCCTTTTTAATTTCGTCAGTGCTTTCTTTGTCCGTAAGCGTTACATAGATAAGACGAGCAATTTCTTTCATATCGTCCTCTTTCATGCCTCTTGATGTAACAGCAGGCGTTCCAAGTCTTATACCGCTTGTGATAAACGGACTTTGCTTATCAAACGGAATTGCATTTTTGTTACATGTAATACCTACATCGTCAAGTTTTTTCTCGGCATCTTTTCCCGTTATGTTAAAACTCGTAAGGTCAACCAACATGAGGTGGTTGTCCGTTCCTCCCGACACCAAATTAAAGCCGTACCCCATAAGTGCTTCGCTGAATGCTTTTGCGTTTTTGACAATCTGTTCCTGGTACTTTTTGAAGTCATCGGAAAGTGCTTCTTTAAGGCTAACGGCCTTTCCCGCAATAACATGCATCAACGGTCCGCCCTGAATACCGGGGAAAATTGCCTTATCTATTAATTTAGCGTGTTCTTCTTTGCAAAGAATCATACCGCCACGAGGACCTCTTAAAGTCTTATGCGTAGTAGTTGTAACAAAATCCGCATAAGGAACGGGGTTTTGGTGAAGACCTGCCGCAACAAGTCCCGCAATGTGAGCCATATCTACCATGAAATATGCCCCTACCTCTTTGGCAATCTCCGAAAACTTCTTAAAGTCAATGTTTCTCGGATATGCACTTGCTCCTGCCAAAATCAACTTCGGCTTGCATTCAATTGCAAGGCGTCTTACTTCATCATAATCTATTGTGTTTTCGCCTTCGGATACACCGTAAGGTACAATATTAAAATACTTACCCGAAATGTTTACCGGGCTTCCGTGTGAAAGATGTCCGCCGTGAGCAAGGCTCATCGAAAGAACGGTATCTCCCGGACTTAAAACCGAGAAAAATACTGCCAAGTTTGCCTGAGCACCGCTATGAGGCTGAACATTTGCATGGTCCGCTCCGAAAAGTTTCTTTGCTCTCTCGATGGCAAGCGTTTCAACAACATCGACAAATTCGCATCCTCCGTAATAACGCTTTCCCGGATATCCTTCCGCATATTTATTTGTAAGAGGAGTCCCCATTGCTTGCATTACCGCTTCGCTTACAAAGTTTTCGGAAGCAATAAGTTCAATCTTATTTCTTTGTCTGTTTGCCTCGTTGTCTATTGCCTGAGCAAGTTCACTGTCGAACTCCCTTATTTTGTCAATCTGATACATTAAAAAATACCTCCACTGCTAAATTGCTTTTATTATACATATTTTTGCTTTAAATTTCAATCTTTTTATGATATTATTTTAAAAAAGGGGTGAAATTTTGAAAAAGAAAGAGAAAGCCATTGCTTTTTTTGATATTCTTAAAACTACATATCCCGATGCCGTCTGCTCGCTAAATTACTCAAATCCCCTTGAACTTTTGATTGCGGTTGAACTTTCCGCACAATGCACCGATGCAAGGGTTAACACGGTAACTCCCATTCTTTTTGAAAAGTACAAAAGTGCCTCAGACTTAAAAGACGCTTCACTCAAAGATGTAGAAGAAATTATCCGCCCGATAGGTTTTTTCCGCAGCAAAGCAAAAAACATTATTGCCTGCTCGCAAAGAATTTGCGATGTCTTCGGCGGAAAAGTTCCCGATAATATGGACGACCTTCTTTCTTTGGCAGGTGTCGGTCGAAAAACCGCCAATTTGATTTTGGGTGATATTTATCAAAAGGGCGGAATGGTAATTGACACACACGCAAAAAGAATTTTAAAGAGAGTCGGTCTTACAAAAGAAACCGAACCTTATAAAGTCGAACTTGACACCAAAGATTTAATCCCTGTTGATTTGCAAAGTGAATTTTGCCACCGGCTCGTACTTTTCGGGCGTGAATATTGCACGGCTCGAAAGCCGGATTGCAAAAACTGCCCCGCAAAAGAAATTTGTCCAAAAAAAATTTAATTAAATTTACACACTCGCTCCTTTTTATAGTTTATCATAACTGTTGAAAGGAGTGTTATTTTTGGAAAAAGACACTAATGAATTTTTTAAAACTTATGCTTCCCAAGAGGAATGGCAAAACGAAATTGATTCCATTATAGGAAAAAGACTCGGCGAGTTTCGTGAAACAAAAGACGAACTCACAAAATTAAAGGAAGTAACTCAGAACTTAATGAGTGAATACGCCGCAGAAAACCCCGAGGACATTATTTTAAAGGCAAAAGAGCGAGAAGAAAAAGTCAAAAAAAGTGCTATGGAAAAAAGCGACCGCATAGTCGAGAGCGGAATGGACTCATCTACTCCTTTAAGTGTTGCCAGAGACCCTTCAAGATTTTCGTTTGCCGAACTTGATGACATATCCGAGAGGGTAAAGCGTGGGGAAATTATAGAGTTTTAGCCCGGGCTGTAAAAAAACATACAGACCGCATAAAGAAAGAAACAAACAAACAATAACATTTTGTTTTGTTAAATAATTTTTAAAGTTAAGTAAAAACTCGGTTTTTACAAAACTTAATAAAACTAATTCTTTATGCTACGAACAAAAAAGTGGATGTAAAAAACGATTGTTTTTTACATCCCTTTTAATTTATTCACCCAAATGGAACTTATCGTGAATTGCACGAACCGCTCTTTCCGCATTTTCTCTGTCAATAAGCACACTAATCTTGATTTCGCTTGTTGAAATCATATGTATATTTACATCGGCATCGTAAAGTGCTTCAAACATAAGCGATGCAACACCGGGGTTACTTGCCATACCGGCACCTACTATTGAAACCTTTGACACATTGTCGTCATAAACAATCTCCGATGCCTTAATTTCCGAGTTGTTTTCATTCAAAATATCCATCGCAGGTTGAAGCATACTGCTCGGTACTGTGAAACTGATATCTTTTTTACTGTCTCTTCCGAGTGATTGCAAAATTACATCCACATTGATTTTCTTTTTCGCCAAAAGTGAGAATACCTGAAAAGCCTTTCCGGGCTTATCCTCTACATTTACAAGAGAAATTCTTGCTACATCATTATCACGGGCAACGCCCCTAACCATCATTTTTTCCACATTAACTTCCTCCTTAACTATTGTTCCCGGCTCTTTTTCAAGACTTGAAAGAACCTCCATCTTTACATGAAACTTTTTTGCCAACTCAACACTTCTGTTATGCAGTACATTTGCACCGAGAGATGCAAGTTCAAGCATTTCGTCATATGTAATTTCGTCAAGTTTTGTTGCATTCGGCACTATTCTCGGGTCCGTAGTATACACACCCTTAACATCTGTAAATATCTGACAGAGGTCAGCCCCGAGTGATGCCGCAAGGCACACCGCAGAAGTATCGCTTCCCCCTCTGCCGAGTGTGGTTACATCGTCAAACTTGTCAATTCCCTGAAATCCTGCCACAATGACAATTCTTTTTTTATCAAGTTCTGCATGAATTCTGTCGCCCATAAGACGCTTAATTCTTGCATTTGAATGGTTTGAGTCTGTATAAAGTCCTATCTGCCATGCACTAAGTGAAATTACGGGGCGGCCGAGTTTTTCTATCGCCATTGCAAGGAGCGACATGGATATTTGCTCCCCCGTTGAAAGCAACACATCATATTCCCTTTTTGACGCATCTTTATTTATTTCGTTTGCCTTTGCTATCAAATCGTCTGTCGTGTCGCCCTGAGCAGATACAACTACCGCAACAGAGTTTCCCATATCGTATGTTTCAACGATTCTTTTAGCCACATTCATAATTCTCTCGGCATCTTTAACAGATGAACCGCCGAATTTTTGTACTATTAAAGCCATATATAAACCTCCTATTTTAACACTCTTACAGAACTTATTACTCCTCCGACCTTTTTACAGAAAATATCAAAGTCCTTTTCGCTGATTTCACTGCTTATAAACGCACATTCATCATTTATGCCGTAAAATTCATCAGCACCGAAAACTTTTTTGCAAATATCTTTTTTATCGTTTTCTATTCTGACCAACCGGGAGAATTTCTCGTCTTCTTTGGGAAGAATCGAATTTTCTTTTTCTGTTTCCCAGAAAAATTTTCCCGTATTTTTTGGTGTCTGTGCAATATCGACAACATCGCCCACAACGGCACTCGCTGTCGGAAGTTTTCCTGCTCCTCTGCCGTAAAACATTACATCATCTACCTCATTACCGTTTACCAAAACCGCATTAAAAACATCTTCAACGGCAGAAACCGGGCTTTCCTTACTTACAAGCATAGGGCAAACTCTTATGTTTACACCGCTATCATAAATATTGCTGTACCCGATAAGTTTTATCGAATATCCGAACTTTTCTGCGTATGAAACATCTTCCTTAGTAATATTTCTTATTCCTTCGGTCGGAATTTTATCCGCATTAATCTTAAATCCGTAAGAAAGTGAAGTTAAAATCGCAATTTTTCTGCATGTGTCCAATCCGTCCACATCGGCAGAAGCATCTCTTTCCGCATAACCGAGTTTTTGTGCATCTATTAGTGCATCATCAAAACTTTGACCGTCTTTAAACATTTTTGTAAGTATATAATTTGTCGTGCCGTTTAATATTCCTTCAATTTTATTGATTTTGTTTCCCGCAAGGCACTGAACAAGAGGTCTGATAATTGGTATTCCTCCGCCGACAGACGCCTCAAAAAGATAGCGGACATTCTTTTCTCTTGCAATTTTTAAAAGTTCATCTCCGTATGTTGCAACAAGTTCTTTGTTGCTTGTTACCATACTCTTTCCCGCCATTAAAAGTTTTTTGGTGTACTCGTAAGCAAAGGTTTTTCCTCCGACTGTTTCAACTACAATTTCAACACTGTCATCATTTAAAATGTCTTCAAAATTCTTTGTGAAGATTTCTTTTTCACAGTGGTTGTCAAAATCTCTGATATCAAGTATATACTTTATATTAATATCTTTTTGACATTTTCGTGCCAATATCGAAGCGTTTTCCTTAATCACTTCGTACACCCCGGAGCCGACAACTCCGTATCCTATAATTGCTATGTTCATATTTCCACCCCTACTGTTGTGATAAAATGTTTATACTTCTTACTCCGGAAACTGATTTAAGCCTCGTCAAAAGCCTGTCAACCGAGCAGTTCATCTTCTCTGTCTGTATGGTAAATGTAATATTTGCCACCGAATTAAGCGGTACTCCCTGATTTATGGTTAAAATGTTGCAGTTTTCTTCGCTTAAAAGGTTTAACATTTCACTGAGTACTCCTTTTATATCGAGAACAACAGCCAAAAGCGTAAGTACGCCTTGCATTCTGTTAAACGCAAAAACACTGTCCCGATATTTATAAAACGCACTGCGACTCATTCCTTCTTTTTCGCAAGCTTCACCAACCGTAATACGCTTGTCCTTTTCTAAGAGTTCTTTAACCGCAAGTGTTTTTATAAAAACATCCGGAAGTGCCTCGCTGTCTATTAAAATGTACTTTCCGTTATCGCTCATTTTGTGCACCGCTCATAGACATTTGTTTTTTTCTTGTCTATGCTACCACTATAAATAAGGTTTGTCAAGTAAAATTAAGATAAAAAAACACTTTTTTCGCACTTTTTTAAAAAAACTCTTGCAAAAGCATTAAATTTGTGGTATTCTATCTAAGCATTTACGGGCGGTCCTCTGCCATTCTTTCGCACGAACGCCGCAGCATACCGGATTTCCGGGAAAAGAAAGGATGTTTTTGATGGATATTATCAAAGCAATTACGGAGTCGCAACTTCGTACTGACCTTCCGAAAATTGAAATCGGTGATACCGTTAAGGTTCATGTAAAGGTTAAGGAAGGCACAAGAGAAAGAGTTCAGATTTTTGAAGGAACTGTTATCTCAATGAAAAATGGCGGTATCAGTGAAACTTTCACAGTACGCCGTCTTTCTTACGGTGTAGGTGTTGAAAGAACATTCCCTGTTCATTCGCCGAACCTCGCAAAAATCGAAGTTGTTCGCCACGGTAAGGTACGCCGTGCTAAACTTTACTACTTGCGAGACAGAGTCGGTAAGGCAGCAAAGGTTAAAGAAAGACTTTAATAAAAAAGCAGTTTGAACAAAGTTTCAAACTGCTTTTTTTATTAATCCCCTAATTGAATTTTAATATTCTTTTTTGCTTTGATTATTGATTTTAATTTGAAACAGTGCTATACTCTCTCGTAGAGGTGGAATTTTTATGGAAAACGAAGTAATAAATGAAACAAACGAAACAAATAATGATAATAAAAAAAAGAATTCTTTAAAAAGCGAGGCATTAGAGTGGGTGAAAGCTATACTTTGGGCGGTAGTTATCGCTTTTGTAATTCGCACATTCATTTTTACCGTTGTCCGTGTTGACGGCAGCAGTATGGTTCCTACTCTCGCTCACAACCAAAGACTTGTCGTATGGCGTCTGGGTTACACTCCAAAACAAGGCGATATTGTTATTTTTCATCCTGCTTGTTCCCCTTCGGATTGCTATGTAAAAAGAGTAATCGCAACCGAAGGACAGCATGTCGAGATTGATTATGCTACAAGCAGTGTCTTTGTTGACGGACAAAAACTTGATGAAGATTATATAAAAGAAGATATGAGAAACATCTTCAGTTTTACCGAAGCAACTGTTCCCGAAGATCATATCTTCGTTCTTGGCGATAACCGAAACGGAAGTAAAGACAGTCGTTCCCCCGATGTTGGATTTGTTTCCGAAAAGTCTGTTTTGGGCAATGCTGTTTTAAGATTTTGGCCGTTTAACAAAATTTGTACATTTTAATCGGAGGCTTTTATGGATATACAGTGGTTTCCGGGGCATATGACAAAAACGAGGCGAATGATTGAAGAAGACATAAAAAGCGTAGATTGTGTCCTCGAAATTTTGGACGCCCGTTGTCCTGTTTCAAGCCGAAACCCCGATTTGCCCTCTCTTACAAAGGGAAAGCCCATCGTTACCGTTATAAACAAGAGCGATATTGCGGACGAAAAGTCCAACCTTTTGTGGAAGGATAAACTAAATGCAATTCTCATCAGTTCAAAAAGCGGTATGGGAGTTGACAAAATCGCACCAAAGATAAAAGAACTTTTAAAAGAAAAGATTGAGCGTGATAAAAAAAGAGGTATCGTAAATAAGCCTATCAGAATTATGGTTTGCGGTATACCGAATGTAGGGAAATCTTCTCTTATAAACAAACTTTCCAAAAAGGGTGCGACAAAAGTCGGCGACCGTCCCGGTGTTACCAGAGGAAAGCAATGGGTTACTTTAAAAAGCGGAATAGAAATGCTTGACACCCCCGGAATTTTGTGGCCGAAATTTGAAGATAAGTCAGTCGGGTTAAAACTTGCCTTTACCGGTGCAATAAAAGACGATATAATGAATGTGGAAGAATTGGCGTCATCTCTTTGCGATTTTTTAAGGGATAACTACGGCGATGCTCTCAAAGAAAGATATTCACTTTCGGATATTGATAAAAATGGGTATGATATTCTCTTTGACATTGCAAAAAATCGCTCATTTTTTGTTTCAAACGGTGAAGCGGACATTCGCCGTGCATCAAATGTTTTACTTGATGAGTTTAGGGCTTCCAAACTTGGCAGAATAACACTTGATTAGGAGATTTTTATGAACGAAAAAGAAGAAATGCGTCTTAATATGATGTGGGATATTGAAAGAGATGCCTTCTCAAAAGGAGTCAAAACGATTGCGGGAGTTGACGAGGCAGGGAGAGGTCCTCTTGCGGGAGATGTTTTTGCAGCGGCAGTTATATTGCCGCCTTTTTTCTCGCCCGAAGGTCTTAACGACTCAAAAAAAGTCAGCGAAAAAAAGAGAGAAATTCTTTTTGATGTAATTTGTGAAAACGCAATTTCTTATGCTATCGCTTCCGCAAGTGTTGAAGAAATTGACGAGTACAATATAAGAAACGCTACATATATGGCTATGAACAGGGCTATAACTGCTTTGAAAACGACTCCCGAGTTTGTCCTTGTTGACGGAGATGATATTAAGTTTTGCAAATTGAATCACCAATGCGTAGTAAAGGGCGACTCAAAGAGTGCCTCGATTGCCGCCGCTTCTATTCTTGCCAAGGTTTCGAGGGACAGATATATGGCGGAACTTGATAAAATTTATCCCGAATATTCATTTATAAAGCACAAGGGATATGGTACGAAAGTTCATATCGAAGCACTTAAAATTCACGGTGCGTGTGAATTTCACAGAAAAACCTTTGTAAAAAAGTTTGTGTAATTATGGAAAGAAAAGATATTGGTGTTTTGGGCGAAGAACTTGCCGTAAAAGTTTTAAAAAAGAATAAGTATAAGATTTTAGACAGAAATTATCACTCTCGTTTTGGGGAAATTGACATTATAGCACAGGATAAAGAATACATTTGCTTTGTAGAGGTTCGACTGAAAAAAAGAAATGCTGTTGTTTCACCGAGTGAATCTATTAATTATAAAAAGATAGAAAGAATTAAAAAAACGGCTTTGATTTATCTTAGTGAGCGAGGTCTTTCGGATTCTTTTACTCGGTTTGATTTTGTTTCTGTTGTTTCCGACTACAATGATAAAAAACTTATTAAACCCGAAGTTGAGGTGGTTAAAGATGCCTTTTAAATATGGGGTTTTTGATGCACATTGCGATACGCTGTCAGTTAGAGAAAATCCTCAACTTGAAATTTCCGATATGTTTTTGTACCCGTTCTATACTCAAATTTTCGCAATTTGCCCCGAATACTACCCCGCATTTTCTTATACCAAAAGAATACTTCCACGCTTCGACAGAGTGATAAGAAGGCATAATCTTACAAAAGTTACTTGCCGTGATGATTTGAATAATCCGTTTTGTGCGGTTTTGGCTCTCGAAGGAGCAGATGCTTTCAGAGGCAGTATGAGTGCGTTTGACTATTTTTATAAAAGAGGCATGAGGCTTCTTACTCTTACATGGAATAACCGAAATGAAGCAGCATCAAGTATTGCAAACGATGTTGACCATGGGCTTACCGACTTCGGACGCAAAATTATTGACAGGGCATATTTTTTGGGTGTAGTAATTGATGTATCACACATAGGCGATAAGAGTTTTTTTGATGTTTTGGAGTATTCCAAAAATCCCGTAGTCGCATCTCACTCAAATTCACGAACAGTTAACCCAAAATACAAGAGAAATCTTACAGATGAGGAATTTAAGGCAATTATTTTAAACCGTGGTGTAGTCGGAATTAATCTTTGTGCCGACTTTTTGGGTGATAACAGTAATATTGATACGGTAATTGACCACATCGAGCATTTTCTTTCATTGGGCGGCGAAAAGAATATAGGCATAGGAACTGACTTTGACGGAGTTGATGCACTCCCCGATGGAATTTTTGGTGTGGCGGAACTTAACAAAATCTTCGATGAACTTCTAAAAAGAAACTACCCGGAAGATGTTGTTAAAGACATTGCTTATAATAATTTCAGAAGAGTTTTTAGTGAAGTCTTACTGTAATTAAAAAACTCTAAAAAAAATCAAAATTTTGTTTGCTTTTTAGTCCTTCTTGTGGTACAATACTTTTTGCGTAGAAAATTTGTGCCATTAGCTCAGCTGGATAGAGCGTATGGCTACGGACCATAAGGTCGGGGGTTCGAATCCCTCATGGCACGCCAAAAAGCAGAGAACATTTTATGTTCTCTGCTTTAATGTTTCTATATTGGGACTTAAACCCTGAGAGGGCAACGAGCGTTAAAAAAACGGTTGATAACCGTTTTTAGCGAAGTTGGTGCAAAGCCCGGTACCGAAATGCGAAGCATTTGGGTGGGCAAGCACGCAAGATGCGTAGCATCTGTATCCCTCATGGCACGCCATGAAAAAAGCATCGACTTTGTCGGTGCTTTTTTCAACTAAATCCGTCCTATCGGACGGGTGAAATTGCCTGCGGCGATGAAATCTGCTATCGCAGATGAAATCCGACTTCGTCGGGTTAAAGAGGACGGATTTAATTTCACCGTGGCAAAGCCACGATTTCATAAAAATAATCGGATATCTATATCATACACGATTTTTGGAAAGTAAAAAGTAATATGTAAGAAGGAAGAAGGAAGGTACAATAATTATGCCAAACTAATTAAATATTTACGCAAAATTGAGTTATTTTATTTTTTAATAAAATGGGCTTCATATTTGCATACTTATATTGTTGAATGTTGTTAAAAACAGCAAGCTCCACAATGTAGGTATGTATAATAGCTCATTTTGTGTATGATTAGTTTGGCGACTATCGGAGTTTGCGTTTTTTGTGCGTCTGCTTCGGTAGACGCATTTTTTAATTAATACAAAGGAGAAAAGAAAATTGGCAATCAATGTAAAATGTCCAAAATGCGGTAGTACAAAGGTTCAGCTGTCAAATGAAATGAATAAACATGGTTGTTTATGGACTATTTTGTTCGGAATCTATTATTTTATATGGATAATGATAAAATGGTGTATTGGTTTAATGATTTTCATTTGTTATGACTGGTGGATGGCTATTTTAAAGAATACATCAGGAAAAGGACATGTTTGGCAATCCAGAAGATGGTTTTCAAACAGAAGAAGAATTTACTATTGTCACGAATGCGGACATAATTTCCGAGCATAAATTTTGATGTTTTTTATCCACAATTTAAAAAAGCACTTTGCGTTTCGCAAAGTGCTTTTTTTTTGAAAATCGTAGACAATATAGATATCTGTTATTATTAATGAAATCGTGACTCCGTCACGGTGAAATCCAAAACTTGTTTTGGATGAAATCAAAGCCTTCGGCTTTGGTGAAATTAAATCCGTCCTCTTTAACACGACGAAGTCGGATTTCATCTGCGAAGCAGATTTCATCGCCGCAGGCGATTTCACCCGTCCGTAAGGACGGATTTAGTTGAAAAAACGACAAGTTTCCACTTGTCGTTTTTTCTGGAGGCACCACCCAGACTTGAACTGGGGATAAAGGCTTTGCAGGCCTCTGCCTTACCACTTGGCTATGGTGCCGTTAACATTTGGGATTATAACACATCTTTTTTGATTATGCAAGCCTTTTATTTTATTTTATACAAAATTTTATAGAATATCACAACGAAATCAATAATAAACTTGTATCACAGGTGATTTTATGTTTCTCGTTGTCAAGAAAAGGTCAATAGTTTTAGCAATTGCCGTTATTTTTGCCGTTGCAATAGCAATTCCAAAAAAGAGTAATCCCACTTCTAACTTTGTTCACCAAAACAGCAAGGTTATAGTCTTAGACGCAGGACACGGCTCGCCTGACGGCGGTGCGGTCGGTAAAAGCGGAACGATTGAAAGTGAAATTAATCTAAAAGTTACAAACAATCTTAAAGAAGAACTTGTAAACCGCGGTTTTACCGTCATTATGACTCGTGAGGACGAATACGGAATCTCCGATAAGGAGTCAATCCGTGAAAAGAAAAAAGACGACCTAAAAAAGCGTGTAGACATAATTAATGAGTCGAACGCCGACATTGCGGTAAGCATTCACATGAACAATTTTATGCAGTCAAAATATCGTGGCGGTGAAGTTATATATTCGGAAAACTTTTTGCAATCGGTTCTTTTGGCGGAATTAATTCAAGAAGAGTTTAGAAAAATTGATGAAAAAAACCAAACCCGAAGCGTAAAAGCCCCGGGGAGAAACATATATCTTTTAAAAAATTCCAAAATACCAACCGTAATTGCAGAGTGCGGATTTTTATCCAATCCCGATGAAGAAGCACTTTTAAACACGGACGACTACCAAAAAAGGGTTTCGGCATCTATATGCGATGGGATAATAAAATATTATGAATGTGTCGGAGGCGATAAACATTGAAAATCTTTGTTTTTGATAAATATGCCATCATTGTTATCGTTTTAATTACGGTCTTAATCGCAGGGATTGTACCTCTTTCGTATCACGGCATAAAAGAGGCATCGGCAACAGAAAAGGAAATCCCTGTTTACAGTGTTGAACGAAATGATAAAAAAATTGCCGTAACCTTTAACTGTGCTTGGAACGCAGACGATATTGATATAATTTTAGACGAACTCAATGAAAGAAACGCTAAGTGTACATTTTTTATTGTAGGTACTTGGGCGGAAAAATACCCCGATGCCCTAAAAAAGATTTACTCACAAGGACACGAAATAGCAAACCACAGTTATAATCACACCTTGTATTCAAAACTAAGCAAGGAAGAAATCATATCTGATATTAATAAATGCGATGATGTAACAGAAAGTATTTTGGGTGTACGCACAACCCTTGTCCGTGCACCGTCCGGCGACTATGACAATAACAGTGTCATTGCCGTTAAAGAATCAAACCACACATTAATTCAATGGGATACAGACAGTCTTGACTGGCGTGGCTACACAAAAGAACAAATGAAAAAACGAATTCTTGACAGAGTAAAATCCGGTTCAATCATTCTTTTCCACAACGGAACTGAAAATACGGCAAAAAGTATCGGCGATATTTTAGATTCGCTTTCAAACGAAGGGTACAGTTTTACCACTGTTTCGGATTTAATTTACAAAGACAATTACTCTATAAACCATGAGGGCAGACAATTTAAAAATTAAAGGAGTGTACATATTGGATAATAATTCAATCCGCCTTTGCGGAGATCTTTCAGAAGGTCTTAATTACAGCCACAGTGTTAAAGGAGAGCATTTTTACAACGGTACTTTGAATGTAGCACGCCTCAGCGACACTTTCGACTTTATACCATTTACCCTGAGCGAAAAGTTAATCCCAAATGAGTTAAATACCGGCGACAGAATAAGCGTTATAGGTGAACTTCGCTCTTATAACAGGTTTATCGGTTCAAAAACAAAACTTGTACTCACTGTTTTTTGCCACAGCATAAAACTTTCCCCGTTTGACGACTATAAAAACGAGATTGAACTTAACGCTTTTTTGTGCAAACCTCCAACCTACCGCCAAACACCTCTCGGCAGAGAAATAACGGATATGATAGTAGCCGTTAACCGCTCTTTTAACCGTTCCGACTATATTCCGACCATTGCGTGGGGACAAAACGCACGCATATCTTCGCTTTTTGATGTCGGCGACAACATTTTTATATCCGGAAGACTGCAATCAAGAAAATATCAAAAGAAAATTTCGGATTTTGAAATTGAAGACAGAACTGCCTACGAGGTGTCGGTAAATAAATTGGAAAAAATTGAATGAATAAAGTTTTAATTTTTGCCTCAAAATAGGAACGAAACCAAATAAAAGGAGTGTAAAAATATTATGGCAACAAGAAAAAACAGAAATGTAGTTCCGGAGGCAAGAGCAGCACTTGATAAGTTCAAGATGGAAGCTGCAAACGAAGTCGGCGTTACTTTAAACCACGGATATAACGGCGACAAGACCAGCAGAGAAAACGGTTCTGTCGGCGGACAGATGGTTAAGAAAATGATTGAAGACTACGAAAACCGCATGAAGTAAAAAAAAGAGTGGCTTAGCCACTCTTTTTTTTATTCGGTAACTTCTTCTGTTGTTTCCTTGCTTACTTCTTCAGTAACTTCTTCTGTTGTTTCCGTGTTTACTTCTTCAATAGATTCTGATATTTCCTGCTTTGTTTCTTCCTCGACCTCTTCTTTTTCCTCTTTCTTAGGCGCTTCCTCGGAAGGAAGAAGTTCTTTTATTGAAAGGCTGATTTTTTTCTTTTCCCAATCAATGTCTGTAATCTTGGCATCAACCCACTCGCCGACTTTCAACACATCGCCGGGCTTACCTATTCTCTTATTTGCAATCTGCGAAATATGAATAAGTCCGTCAATGTTTTCCATAATCTCTGCGAATGCACCGAATGGTTTAAGTCTTACAATTTTTACATTAACAACATCGTCAACATTAAGTGTTGCCTTTGCCTTTGCCCAAGGGTCATCTTCGGGATTTCTGTAACCGAGAGAAACCTTTCCTGTTTCTTTATTGGCTTCGATGATGTAAACATCTACCTCATCGCCTTCTTTAACCACTTCGCTTGCATTTTTAATTCTGCCCCAGGAAAGTTGAGAAATGTGTACAAGACCTTCTACACCGCCGACATCGACAAATGCACCGAAACTTGTGATTCCTTTAACAACACCTGTATAGTGTTTGCCTTCTTCAACATTTGCCCAGAACTCTTCTGCCTTCTTGCTCTTTTCTTCCAAAAGAACAGCCTTGATTGAACCGATTGCTTTCTTTCCGCGTCTGTCTTCTCTGATTGCAACAATCTTAATCGGGAACTTCTTTCCGACAAGCGGAGTCAAATCTTTCATAAAACGCTCGCTCGCCATAGAAGCCGGTACAAAAACTCTGCAACCAAATACGCTTGCAACAACACCGCGGTTAACCGCTTCCGTTACTCTGCATTGAAGAACCTCACCCGTCTCTGCCGCTGATTCAATTTTTTCCCAGTTCTTGATTGCATCAATCTTCTTCTTGCTGAGTTTTACATAACCTTCAACATCATTGACTCTTACTACAAAAGCCTCAATCGTGTCGCCAATCTTTACGATATCTTCTGCTTTAACATCGGGATCGTCCGAAAGCTCGTCCACCGGAATGATTCCGTCTGCCTTATATCCTAAATTTACATACACTTCTGTTGGTGTTATACCAATTACCGTACCCGTAACCACTTTACCTGTACTGAGTGTTACAAGGGACTCTTCAAGTGCTTCTGCAAATGACAATTCAGCGTTTCCTTCCTTTGTATTTCCAATACTTGTTCCTCTTTCATCAACCATAGTTGTGAAAACCTCCTTTATTATCCAATCCGGTGTAGATGCACCGGCGGTTATCCCTATTTTTTTGCCTTTTTTCAAAACATCTGCGGGAAGTTCCCACAAACCTTCGGCAAAATATGTATTTTCGCAAAACTTTTTTGATATTTCAAAAAGTTTTCTCGAATTTGAACTATGCTGTCCGCCCAAGACAATAAATACATCACTTTTTTTTGCCAAAGCTTCTGCACTTTTTTGCCTTTCATCGGTAGCCGAACATATTGTATCAAAAAACACGGCATCTTTGCAAGAGTTTTTTATAATTTTTACAATTTTCTCATAGGTATCTCTTTCAAATGTTGTCTGAGATACCACACAAAGATTTTCCCTTCCCGAAAGCAGTTTTGCTTCATCTTCGGTTTTAATTACAATTGCCGAATTTTCGCACCAGCCGTTTATTCCCAAAACTTCGGGGTGCGAGTCGTCTCCGATTATTACTATTTTTTTGCCGTTTGAAAAATTTTCGCCCACAATGTTGTGAATTTTCTTAACGAAAGGACATGTCGCATCAATATAGTCAACTTTGTTTTCTTTTAAAACATTTTCTTCCGCCTTTGTGATTCCATGGCTTCTTATTACCACTGTATCGCCTTTTTTTGCGTCCTTTGTTTCTTTTATTATTTCTACGCCTTTTTTTAAAAGTTCATCAACAATTTGTCTGTTATGAATAATAGGTCCGACCGTAACAATCTTTTTACCGTTTTTTACGCCGTCTTGTACTATGCCCAAGGCTCTGCTCACGCCAAAGCAAAAGCCTGCCGATTTTGCAATTTTTACTTCTCTCATAAAACTCCTCAATCAATACTTTTATAGATTTCATCCATCAAAGTCTTGGTGATTTTTTCTTCATTTTCCGCATCTTGGCAATAAATAGGCTCATGCACTATTACTTTAATGCGGGAAAACGGAGTGTATTTACCCTTTATTGTAACCGGTAAAAGAGGTACTCCCGTTTGATTTGCAATTCTTACAATACTGCTTTTTACCTCAACTTTTTCCCCTCTTTTTACCCTTCTGCCTTCGGGGAAAATAAGTGTAACTCCGCCGTTTTTCGTAACGCTTATTGCAGTCTTTATTGAAGATACCGTTGCTCTCCCTCTTCTTATCGGATATGCTCCGAATTTTTTGATTATTGTTCTTAATACCGGGATTTTAAAAAGTTCTTCCTTTGCCATAAATGTCAGTTTTCTTTTAAAAACCGCAAAAATTGTAACCGGATCCCAATTACTGTGGTGGTTTGCACATATTATAAATCCGCCGCTTGGTATATTTTCAAATCCCTCGCTCTTTTCAAAGAAAACAACCTTATAAAATGAAAGAATAATTCCTCTTACGAAAGAGTAAAGCATTAAAGTTCAACCTCACTTTTAATATGCTCAATTACCGTATTTATGCTTTCTTCCAAATTTAAATCACTTGTGTCTATTACCTTGGCGCCGTCCGCTACCTTTAAAGGTGCAAATGCTCTTGTGGAATCGTTTTTATCACGGTATTCCATGTCTTTTTTTACCTCTTCAAAGGTTGTACTTGTACCTTTTTCCAAAAGTTCTTTATATCTTCTTTCCGCTCTTTTTTCAGTTGAAGCAGTTAAAAAGATTTTAATTTTTGCATTCGGAAGCACATAAGTTCCTATATCTCTGCCGTCCATAATTACATTGTGGCTTCCTGCCAAATCACGCTGCATATCAACCATTTTAAGTCTTACCTTCGGGATTGCCGAAATATCACTTGCGGCGACCGACACTTCGGGTGTGCGGATTTTTTCCGAAACATCTTCACCGTCAAGGAAAACTTTCTGCACTCCGTCTTGGTGGCGTATATCAATATCCAATATCGGAAGCATTTTTTCAACTTCTTTTTCATCAGATGGTGTAATCCCGCTCTTTATCGCTTTAAGAGCAACTGCACGGTACATCGCTCCCGTGTCTATATAGATGAATCCCAAATCCTTCGCCACTCTCTTTGCGATTGTACTTTTCCCTGCCCCGGCAGGTCCGTCAAGTGCTACCTGAACCGTCATAACTTTTCCTCCTTAAAGTGCTCTGTGTCCGAGTCCGACACATACATCGTTCAAATTTAAAAGTCCCACCAAAAAGAATACCGCAACAACAACATGCTCACCGTATCTTGCAATGCCGATTTTTCCGCCAACATTCATGCCGATAACCTTACTTGAAATCTGGCTTATTGCTTCGTGAGTGGCTCCTGCTACCGCACCTTCTTCTGTATGGCCGTCCGAAATTACGCCTTCTCTTCGTGCCGAAACTACCGCCCGTTCAATTATCTTTGGAATCGAAGACAGAAACTCTCCTCCAAAGTCAACCGCAACAGAGCGAATCCCGTATTCTTTATACTGTTTTTTTATTGTTTCCTCTTCCTGTCTTGACTGTGTCATTGAAATTGTCAGTGCTGCACGCGCTACATCACTGCTTTTAATTTCTGTCATATTACCACTCCTACATATTAATTCCTGCGACATATCCGCTTGAAAATGCTATTTGGAGGTTAAACCCTCCCGTATATGCATCTATGTCAATTACCTCGCCCGAAAAATAAAGTCCTTCTATTATTTTTGACTCCATAGTCTTTGGGTTTATTTCTTTTGTATCTACTCCGCCCGAGGTTATAATTGCTTCATCCAATCCTAAAAAGTCTTTTATCTCAAAAGATAAATTTTTTAAAAGAACGACCAGGTTTTTTCTTTCTTCCTTGGTTATTTCATTTACTTTTTTTCTTGGATTAATTCCGCTTCTGAAAACTATATAATCAATCATCTTTTTGGGCAGAAGTTTATCCAAAGAATTAATAAAATCTTTATTTTTCTCTTCCGAAAAATCCCGAAGTATTCTTTCGTCAAGCGTTTCTTCCGTAAGTGCAGGTTTTAAATCCACGACTATTTTTGCTCCCGATATGTCTTTTAATCTGCTGCTTGCGGAAAGTATTACCGGTCCCGATAAACCAAAATGTGTAAAGAGCATCTCGCCAAAGTCTTGGTAGCAGAGTTTATTACTCCTGTCAAACAGCGTAATTGCTGCATTTTTGAGCGACAAACCCATAAGCGAAGAAACATCTTCTTTTGTAACAAGAGGCACTAATGACGGTTTGGGTTTTATTACAGTATGCCCAACTTTTTTTGCTAACTCATATCCATCGCCCGTTGACCCTGTTTTGGGATAACTCTTACCGCCTGTTGCAATTAAGACGCTGTCGCATTTATATGTTCTGTCCCTACACTTTACTCCCACAACTTTCTTGTTTTCTGTAATTATCTCTTCTGCCGTATCAAAGATAACCTTTACCCCGAGTTCTTTCATCTTTGATGTGAGTGCATTTACGACATCTGTCGCCTTGTCGCTTTTCGGAAAGACCCTTTTTCCTCTTTCAATTTTTGTGCTTACGCCGTTTCTTTCAAAAAAATCTATCGCATCATAATTTGAAAATGTACTGAAAGCACTGTACAAAAACTTTGGATTTGTAGGAATGTTAGAGAAAAACTCATCTCTGTCGCACGCATTTGTTATATTGCATCTTCCCTTGCCGGTGATTGAAAGTTTAGTTCCGAGCCTTTTGGTTTTCTCTATTAAAACTACTTCTTTTCCCATCTCCGAGGCAGAAATTGACGCCATCATTCCCGATGCTCCGCCACCTATTACAACTATCATTTTTTGCCTCTTTCCCGTGCTATGAAAAACCATCTTTCATCGGTTTTTCCCGCTTTTTTAAAACAAGAATTATACACGCCCAAATATTCCAACCCGGAATCAATTATGAGTTTTTCTATTTCTTCCATACTGTATGCCCGCTGAAACTGTTTTTCGTCTGTTCTTATGAAATTTTCGTCCTGCTTTTCAAAAAATGTCAAATCATACTCGCATATTTTACTCTTTTTATCAAAATAACTCTGCCAGGAGTAGAAAATTCCGTTTTTATCTTCCGCAAATGTATTTGAGCCTAAAATATTTTCTATTTTATACGGAGTATTTACATCAAAAATGAAAAGTCCCTTTGGATTTAGGTAGTTATTTACGAGTTTGAAGCACTTTTTTAACTCTCTCTTATCCGTAATATAGTTTATGCAATCAAGAGCCGATATTACAAAATCTACCGTTCCGTAAAGTTCAAAATCGGTCATGGAAGCATTAAGGTACAAAATTTTACTGTCTTTATTTCTTGCTACCGAAAGCATCTCGCTTGATATGTCAAGTCCTATCATATCAATGCCTTTATCCTTTAAACGCATCGTGATATTTCCCGTTCCGCAACCCATATCAAGTCCTAATTTTGCATCTGTATTATATTTTTTAAATGCCCTAAGGTAAAAATCGCACCACAAATCATAGTCGGTATCCGACATAAGACGATCATATAAATATGCAAAATTACCGTACATACTATCAGTCCACTCTCTCAAGTTTTGCGTAAAGTCCCAAAAGATTTTTTGTCCCAACGCTTTCAAATGCGATTTCGTAGTGCATATCACTGCCAACGGGTGTTGCGTTTATAATAATTCCTTCTCCGAATTTTATGTGCTTAACTCTATCTCCGACCTTAAACGAAATGTCGCCCTTCGGAGATTCCGTTTTAGGCATCTTAAATGAAGTATTGTACAAAGGTGTTTTCGGAGAATAAATCTCACTGTAAGGCTGAGCGGAAGTCATATAAGATTCGCTCTCAACGGTAGTTATAAGTTCGCTCGGTATCTCGCCCATAAATCTTGACGGCTTATACGGAGTGGTTTTCCCGTACATCATACGGCTCTTTGCTCCCGAAAGATACAATTCTTCCTTTGCTCTCGTAATTCCTACATAGCAAAGTCGTCTTTCTTCCTCAACTTCCGATTCATCCATAATTGATGCCACAGAGGGAAACAGTCCCTCGTCCATTCCGCACAAAAACACAACCGGAAATTCCAACCCCTTAGCGGTGTGAATGGTCATCAAACTCATTGCGTCCGCAGTTTCATCATAGTTATCTATATCGCTTATAAGTGCCAAGTTATCCATGTAATCCGAAAATGACGGATCGGGTGATGCGTTCATATAATCCGCCGCACCCGAAACAAGCTGACTGATGTTTTCTTTTCTGTCTTCAAAGTTTTCGTAGTTTGATTTTAAATAATCCTCATAAAGCGTCTTTTCAATCGTGTTTTGAACTATCTCGTCAACGGTTAAGGTTTTTACATCTTCAAGCAAACTCGAAATAATTTCATAAAACTTTACCACACCGTCTTTCATTTCATCAAGGTGGTCTTTTATTGCGGTAAACATACTCGTGTTTTCTCGGTTTGCGATAGATTCAATCATATCTAATGTTGCTTTCCCGACTTTCCTTGACGGAACATTTATTACACGCATCAGTGCAATATTATCATCGGGATTTTTAATAAGTTTGAGATATGAGATAATGTCTTTTACTTCCATTCTTTCATAGAATCGAAGTCCCGACAGAACCCTATACGGAATCGAAGAACGCATAAACACTTCTTCAAGCACTCTTGACTGTGCGTTTGTACGGTATAAAACCGCCATATCTTTATAATTGCGACCGCAACCAAAAAGGCTTTTTGCTTTTGATGAAATCATATATGCTTCATCACGGTCGGTAGCGGTCTTAAAATCTGTAATTTTTTCTCCGCTCCCCTTATCGCTCCAAAGGTTTTTGCCCTTTCTTTCGGTGTTGTTTTTTATTACTGCATTTGCCGCCGAAAGGATGTTTTGTGTGGAACGATAGTTCTGTTCAAGCCTTATAACAGTCGCTTCGGGAAATTCTTTTTCAAAGTCAAGAATGTTTTTTATGTCGGCTCCTCTAAACTTATAAATGCTCTGGTCATCATCACCTACTACACAAAGATTCCGGTGTGCTTTTGCAAGAAGGCTTATGAGTCTGTACTGTGCATGGTTTGTGTCTTGATACTCGTCAACCAAGATGTATCTGAACTTTTTTTGGTAAAACGAAAGCACATCTTCATTTTTTTCAAAAAGTTCAACAGTTTTGAGTATTAAGTCGTCAAAATCAAGGCAGTTTGCCTTATTAAGTCTTTTTTGATACTCGCCGTAAATCCTTGCCACAAGACTCATTCTGTAATCGTTTCCGAAATGGTTTTCAAAATTTTCGGGTGAAACCAATTTTTCCTTTGCCCTTGAAATTTCTCCGAGTACAACCTTTGGCGGAAACTTTTTATCGTCAAGATTTAAGTCTTTTATTACATTTTTTATAAGCGACTTTTGGTCATCGGCATCAATTATGTTAAAATTGTTTCCGTATCCGATTTTTTCAATATCTTTTCTTAAAATTCTTACACATGCAGAGTGGAAAGTTCTTACCCACATATCATTTACATCTTCGCCGACAAGTGCTTCTACCCTGTCTCGCATTTCCTGTGCCGCTTTGTTTGTAAATGTTATTGCCAAGATGTTATAAGGCATAGCTTTTTTATTCTCTATAAGATATGCAATCCTGTATGTCAAAACTTTTGTTTTTCCCGAACCTGCCCCTGCAAGAACAAGAAGCGGTCCGTCCGTTGTCGTAACCGCTTTTTGTTGTTCACTGTTTAAAATATTTACATTCTCGTTCATTTTTTGTTATTAATCGCTCTCTTTGTATTTTCCGCAATATTTTTTGCCGTAAGTCCGTAGTACTCCATAAGTTCAGCAGGTGTTCCGCTTCTGCCGAACACATCCTGTGTTCCTACTCTGTAAACCGAAACGGGATACTCTTCGCAAAGTGCTTCGCAAACTGCACTTCCGAGTCCGCCTATTACATTATGCTCCTCCGCAGTTACCACGCAACCCGTCTTTTTCGCTGATTTTACCAAAAGTTCTTTGTCAATCGGCTTTATGGTATGTATATTGATTACTTCGGCACTGATTCCCTCTTCTTTAAGCATATCGCAGGCTTCAAGTGCGAAGTTTACCATATATCCCGTTGCAACTATGGTTACATCTTTTCCTTCTCTCAGCGTAACACCTTTTCCGAGTTCAAACTTATAGTTCTCATCAAAAAGAATAGGCACCGAAAGTCTTCCGAAACGCAAATAGCACGGTCCGTCATGAAGAAGTGCCGCCTTGACCGCTCCCATCGCTTCGTAGTGGTCGGCAGGGCTTATAACCGTCATATTCGGAAGTGTTCTCATAAGTGCGATGTCTTCAAGACACTGATGTGTCGCTCCGTCTTCGCCAACGCTGATTCCTGCGTGGCTGGCACCGATTTTTACATTAAGTGAAGGATACGCCACAGAATTTCTTACCTGCTCAAATGCTCTTCCGGAAACAAACATCGCAAATGAACTTACAAAAACAGGCGTGCCGGTAGTCGCAATTCCCGCCGATACCGCCATCATATTTGATTCTGCAATTCCCGCATTTATAAATCTTTGGGGAAATTCTTTTCTGAATGTATCGGTTTTTGTTGACTTTGCAAGGTCTGCGTCCATTACATAAAACTTATAGTCTTTTGCGAGTTCTTTAAGTGCTATACCGTAACTTTCCCTTGTTGCCTTTTTTTCCACCTTACATCGCCTCCAATTCTTTAATCTTGTCGTCTAACTCATCAAGAGCCTTTTTAAGTTCCTCATCATTGGGTGCAACTCCGTGCCATGACGCATTATTTTCCATAAATGATACTCCCTTGCCCTTAATGGATTTTGCAATTATCACAGTCGGTTTGCCTTTAAAATCTCTTGCCTTTTTAAGTGCATCTTTAATCTCTTTTATGTTGTGTGCATCAATTACTATCACATTCCAGCCGAATGCCTTAAACTTTTCGTCTATCGGATACGGACTCATAACATCTTTAATTTCGCCGTCTATTTGAAGTCCGTTGTTATCTACAAATGCAACCAAGTTATCAAGTTTGTAGTGAGCGGCAAACATTGCCGCTTCCCATACTTCGCCTTCCTGGATTTCTCCATCGCCCAAGATTGAGTAAATCCTAAAATCCTTGTTCTCTCGTTTTGCGTAAATTGCCAGTCCGCACGCCGCCGATATTCCTTGTCCGAGCGAACCTGTTGACATATCAACACCCGGAACCGACTTCATATCGGGATGTCCTTGCAAAAAACTGTCAATTTTCCTTAAATTTTCGCACTCTTTCGGGTCAAAGTATCCTCTTTCACCAAGGGTGGCATATAAAATAGGTGCACAGTGTCCCTTTGAAAGGACAAATCGGTCTCTCGTTTCCATTGTGGGATTTTTTGGGTCAACATTCATCTCGTCAAAGTATAAAACCGACAAGATTTCCGCTATTGAAAGGCTCCCTCCCGGATGACCCGATTTTGCATTGTGCGTTCCGATAAGAGCATTTTTCCGTGCCTTATAAGCGATAATTGAAAGTTCTTTATCCGTCATTTGTATCCTCCTAATTATTGTTTAGTATATCATAAGATAGTTTTAATACTTCGTTTAGTCTTTCATACTCTTTTGACATATACAAAAAACCTATCAGTGTTTCAAAACCCGTTGCCATTCTGTAATCAATGACATTTGCATTTTTGGGCGGAGTGTGATTATTTGCATTTCTGCCCCACTTTAAAATGTCTTTTTCTTCATCTGTCAAATTCTCCGCTATTTTTATAAAAACCTGTGCCTGAGCAGAAGCATTTACATAACTTACACTTTTTTTGTGCAGGTCTGTTATTTTTTTGTTACCCTTTTCCATCACTCTGCTTCTGATATAAAGGTCATACACCGAATCGCCTATATAAGCAAGTGCAAGCGGTGAATACTCTCTCGGAAAAACGCTTCCTTCAATAAAATCAATCAATTTTACTGTTCCTTTCTCCATTTTACGCCCGCCGGTGTATCTTCCAAAATAATGTGCATTTCTTTGAGTTTATCTCTTATTGCATCTGCCTCTTTAAAGTTTTTTTGTTTTCTTGCTTCGTTTCTTTTTTCGATAAGTTCTTCTATTTCGGAATCTATCGGTTCTTTTTGTGTATTTGCAATATTTAAAACCTTGCAAAATTCACCAAGGGTATCTCTTAAAATTTCCAATTCTTCTTTTGTCGCATTATCAAGCGTATTTATATACTTTACAAGTTCAAATATAACAGAAATTCCGTCTGCCGTATTAAAGTCATCGTCTAACACGGTTATAAATTTTTCTCTGTAATCGTCTGCATTTTTCTTTACTTCTTCTCTGATTTTTCCCGAAGTTGCACCTTTAATTACAAAATCAAGATTATTACGGCAAATTGTAATTCTTTCAAGTGCATTTTTAGATGCGTCAAGAATTTCCGAACTGAAATTAATCGGGCTTCTGTAATGAACGGAAAGCATCATAAACCTTATGACATCGTAGCTGTACTCTTTTACAATATCTCTTACCGTAAAAAAGTTGCCCTTCGATTTACTCATTTTTTCGTTGTTTACATTGATAAAGCCATTGTGCATCCAGTAGTTTGCAAGAAGTTTTCCGCTTGCCGCTTCACTTTGTGCAATTTCGTTTTCGTGGTGCGGAAAAATAAGGTCTAACCCTCCGCCGTGAATATCAAAAGTTTCGCCCAAATACTTGCACGACATGGCACTGCACTCAATGTGCCAGCCGGGTCTTCCGAGTCCCCACGGACTTTCCCATGCTATTTCATCGGGAAGTTTTCTCTTTTTCCAAAGTGCGAAGTCCATCGGGTCGTGTTTTCTCTCGTCAGACGAAACTCTTGCACCGTTTTCCAAATCTTCAAGCGGTTGGTGGCTGAGTTTTCCATACTCTTTAAAACTTTTTGTATCAAAATAGACATCGCCGTCCACCTCGTATGCATGCCCTTTATCAATAAGTTTTTTAACTAATGCGATGATATCATCAATATGTTCGGTTGCCTTAGGGTGCACTGTTGCTTCTCTCACGCCCAAGCCTTTTGCATCTTTATAATACTCATTTATATATTTATCGGCAATTTCTTTAACCGTGCAATTTTCTTCCCTTGCACGGTTAATCATTTTATCGTCAACATCGGTGAAATTCTGTACAAATGTAACTTCATAACCGCGATACTCAAAATAATTTCTGAGTGCATCAAAAATTATGAGCGGTCTTGCATTGCCTATATGGAACAAATTATACACGGTAGGTCCGCAGGCATACATTTTTACCTTGCCTTCTTCCACCGGTACAAATTCTTGCTTTTGTCTTGTGAGAGTGTTGTAAATTTTCAAAACACAAATCCCCCTTTTTGCACCTTATATTATATATTAGAAAGCACAAAAAAACAAGAGTTTTTTGCCTCTTGTTTTTAAGAAAAATGCTATTTATTTCATTTTCGGTTTGCTGAGTGCAGATGCCATAAGTGCAAAGATTATTGCACAGCCGACTCCGAGCGATGACGATACAAGTCCGCCCGAGAACACTCCCGAAAACCCGTATTCTTTTATCGCTTTTACCACTCCGTTATAAAGAACATACCCGAATCCCGTAAGAGGTACTGTCGCTCCCGCTCCCGCAAATTTTACAAGCGGCTCGTACACTCCTATGAGCGAAAGAAAAACTCCTGCCGTAACATACATAACAAGTATTCTTGCCGGAGTAAGTTTTGTCTTGTCAATTAATATTTGACCGATTGCACAAAGTACTCCGCCTGTTAAAAATGCCCAAAGATACTGCATTTAATCACTTCCTTGGGCTTATTTTGTGCAAAAAAACATTAAATATTCTTAATTTGCCAATCAATAGGCGATTTTAAAAGCGAAATTAAAATTTCGTTAGCCTTTTTAAAGTGGTCCGAACCTATAAATCCGCGGTTTGCCGAAAGCGGACTCGGATGCGGTGCTTCAAGAACATAGTGGCGAGTTTCATCAATCAGATTTTTCTTTTCCCGTGCGTTGTTACCCCAAAGCAAAAATATCACCGGGTCTTTTCTTTCGCTCAGTGCTTTAATTACGCTGTCCGTAAAGATTTCCCAGCCTTTTCCTCTGTGCGAATTTGCTTCGCCCTCACGAACCGTTAAAACCGTGTTTAAAAGAAGGACGCCCTGTTTTGCCCAATCAAGAAGATAGCCGTTATTGGGAATAAAAAGTCCGAGTGAACGATTTAGTTCTTTGTACATATTTAAAAGTGACGGCGGAATTGCCACACCCGGTTTTACCGAAAAACTCATTCCGTGGGCTTGGTTTTTTTCATGGTACGGGTCTTGTCCCAATATTACAACCTTTGTATCTTTATATGATGTAACTTTAAGTGCCGTAAAAAGGTCGTACATATCGGGATATATGTTGTAATTTTCATATTCTGCTTTCAGAAATTCACGAAGTTTTAAGTAATACGGCTTTGAAAACTCACCGCCGATTACATCATCCCAATCGTTTTTAAGTAACACCATAAAAATTTTCCTCTCAAATAAATTTTACCATCCTGTCATTAAAAAACTCTACTCCGTTTTTGATTTTTCGTGTCTTTCCGCTTTTTTCAAACCCGTTTGTAAGATAAAAAGGAATGGCTGTGAGGCTCGCTTCAAGCGTTAAAACAGCAATGCCGTTTTTCTTCGCCCACTCCTCGCCCTTTTTTAAAAGGGCGGTGGCAATGCCCTGCCTGAGACGGGTTTTTTCTACAAAAAGTCTGTTAATATATCCGTCAAATTCTATATTTATTACACCTACAATTTTGCCGTTATCATCTGCCACGCAGGTATATGTTCGTTTTAAAGACTCCTTTAAAAGCCTTATGTCAAATTTTTTAGGTGCCCATGCTTCAAGTTGTCTTTGTGTGTAGTCATCACAACACACATTGTGAACTGTATCATATATTAACTCGGCAATAGCCTCGGCTTCATTTAAATCTGCATTGCGAAAGAGCATATAATCCTCCCATTTTCGACAATAAAATAATTAAAGTCGCCCTTGTGGACGACTTTATAATTATCTGAATTTTCTTTTGCGTGCCGCCTCAGATTTTTTCTTACGCTTTACGCTGGGTTTCTCGTAATGCTCTCTCTTACGGACTTCAGAAAGAACGCCCGCACGAGCACAAGAACGCTTAAATCTTCTAAGCGCACTGTCTAAAGATTCATTATCTTTAACTCTAATTTCGGACATTTTTTACCCCCCTCTCTGTTTTGCGACCTACGGTCGGGGTCTGGTACTTATTAATTATAACCATAAAGAAAATTACTGTCAAGTAAAATTTTTATTTTTGAGTAAAACTGTTTTAAAAGTTTAGCATAAAAAATCTTTACTGCTCATATTATGTGGTGTAGGATTTTTAAGGAGGACAAAGTTATGTCAATTTCAGTAAATAAAACTTTCCCTGTTATTTCTTGTAACACTCTTAGTGTATGCCACAAAGCATCTGTCGAAGCAGATATTATAGTACCCGACACGAAACCTGATATTTTAAAGGTTTTAAATGTGTCGGAAAACGCATACATAAACTCGGACGAAGCCCAGGAATCAAGAGTGCTTTTATCGGGTAATGTTGATTTTTGCGTTATTTATCTCGCAGATGACGAACAAAGAAGTATCTGTTCTTTAAGAGTAACGGCTCCCTTTTCCGAAATGTGCGAAGGCGAAAAAGTAACCCCCGAGTCAAAAATTTCTTCAAGCGTTGAGAAAAGCAGTTCTTCGTTCAAACTTCAAAACTGCCGGAAACTCTCTCTTAAAGCAGATTTGGGACTTTTGGTTGAGGCAACAAATGAAATGTCGCCCGAAATTGTAGATGATATTTCTTCCGCCGAAGTTTTAAAAGAGCATGTTACTGCCGTTTGCCTTGGTGCTTTTTCCAAAAAAGATGTTGATATTCAAGACACATTTGAACTTCCTCATTCATCAAAAAAAGCGGACGAAATTTTAAAATCAACCGCAAAAGCGGAAATTACAAGCATAAAAGCCGTTTCCAACAAAGCCGTAATTCGGGGAAGCGTATTTGTAAATACTCTCTACATAGCGGACGGTGCGGTTTTAAGCAGTGAAAACGAACTTCCTTTTACCGAAATTGTTGACACGGAAAATCTAAACGGCGACATGGATATAAAGGGTGATGTTTCCGTAAAAAATGTTGTCGCTTCTCTTTGTGATGACGGCGAAAATGACGGATACTGTGTAAATATTTCTTTTACTCTTACATTTACCGTTAAAGGATGCGAAAATGTAGAGTTTGACTCTGTAAAAGATGCATTTTTACCACACGGTGCTTTAAAAACAGATACAAACACAATTTCATACACCACGCCTGTAAAAACTGCTTCAAGTGAGCATTTTATAAAGGCGTCACTGACTGTTTTTGAAAACCTTCCCGATATAGAAAATGTCTGTGAAGTATGTGCTGCGGTTACGGTTGAAAAAAGTGAGGATTTGAAAAATTCACTGACTGTTTACGGAAATTTAGATGTTTCTGTTTTGTATTCATCAAACGATTCTTCCTCTCCGATTAACACATTTAACGAAAAAATCCCCTTTACTCACACCGTAAAGAAGGATTCATGCGATATCGGAGAGGCTGTGGCACATGCCCGCCTTTTAAACATCTCATTTTCAGTATCGAGCAGCAGAAGTATTGATGTACGGGCAAATGTTTTGATAAGTGCGTCATGCAGTGAAACGCAAGAGTTGACATACATAGAAAATGCAGAAGAAACAGAGTTTCAAAAAGAAAACCGTCCGTCAATTATAATTTCTTATGTAAAAGAAGACGACACGCCTTGGTCAATCGCAAAAAAGCACAACATAAAGGTTTCGGACTTAAAGAGCGTTAACTTAATTGACAAAGACGAATTAGAAGCAGGCTGTCCGTTAATTATTCCGAGGTAAAAAGGTTTTCCCACTCTTCCATATATTCTTTAATTAAGTTCTCCGTTTCTTCGATTTTTTGAGTTACTTCCATAATTTTTTGATAGTCATCAGTGAGCGTTTCGAGTTCTTTTTCAAGGTCTTGTTTTATCATTTCCGCTTTTTCTATTTTTTCTTCGGTGCGTTTTATCGCACCGTCTTTTTTTTGCTTTGCACGGCGTAATTCTTTTTGTTTTTCGTAATCGCTCACCTTTTTTTGAGGTGCTTTTATTACCTCGTCTTTTTGCATTTTTTCGATAAACTCCGTGTAAGAGTCAAAATTTCCTCGAAATACTCGTATCTTGTTTTTTTCAAAAGCAAGGATAACATCTGCAAATTTATTTATAAGATATCTGTCATGACTGACTGCAAGAATTGTGCCGTCATAGTCATCAAGGGCGTTTTCGAGGGCTTCCTTAGAGTATATGTCAAGGTGGTTTGTCGGCTCGTCCAAAAGAAGCAAATTAGCACCTTTAAGCATTGTCTTTAAAAGCGAAACTCTCGCTTTTTCTCCGCCGGAAATCAACGAAACTTCCTTGTACACATCATCTCCTCTTATGAGAAATGACGCCAAAGCATTTCTGACTTCGGTTTCGGTCATTTTGGGGTATTCGTCCCATATATTTGAAATAACCGTTTTATTTTTTATAAGGTCTTCCTGGCTTTGGTCATAAAACGCTTTTTCGACTTTGCTTCCGTATAGGATTTCGCCGTCATCCTGATTAATAACCTTTGCAATAATCTTTAATAGCGTACTCTTTCCGCATCCGTTTTCGCCTATGACAAAAACACGCTCTCTTTTATGAAGTTCAAATGAAAAATCTTGAAAAAGAGTCTTTTCGCCAAACGATTTTTTTAAATTTTTTATTCTTAATACATCATTTCCGCTCTCTTTTTGTAAATGAAATTTAAACTTTATTCTGCTTGTGTTTTTCTCGGGCTTTATAAGATTTTCTTTTAGTCTGTCGATGCTTTTTTGTTTGCTTTGTATCGTTACAAAATTTCTCTCTCTGCCGAAAGAACGCTGTTGGTCGATTATTCCTTCAATACGGCTTATCTCTTTTTTTGTCTGTTCATATTTTTTTAAATCAGACTCGAATTTTGCATCTTTTTTCTTGATAAAATCAGAATAGGAGCCTTTATATTCCGTTATGCAATTGTTTTCAAGTTCCATTGTTACATTTGTAACGCTGTCCAAAAAATATCTGTCGTGGCTTATTACCACAAATGCTTTTTTTGTATTCTTTAAAAAATTTTCCAAAAATTCAAGCGATTTTAAATCAAGGTGGTTTGTCGGCTCGTCAAGAAGCATCAGAGCGGAGTCCGATAAAAGTATTCTCGCAAGACTTGCCCTGGTTACTTGACCCCCCGAAAGGACTGACATATCCTTATCAAGTTCGTCTTCCGAAAACCCAAGTCCTATAAGGGTTTGTTTGGCAATTGACCTGTATGTGGAACCGCCGCTTTTTATGTAAATGTCGTTTTTTTCGGCATATTTTTGGGCAAGTGTTTCGCTGTACTCATTTTCAAGTTCAGTTGCAATTTCTCTAAGTTCTTCTTCTGTTTCAGTCAGATTCTTAAATGCTTCAAGTGTGTAATCATAAACTGTTATTTTTTCTCTTGTTACGGTTTGCTCCATACAAACCAAGGGCTGCGACTTTGAAATATACACCTCGCCTCCGCTTTTTTCTTCATCGCCCATAAGTATGCGAAAAAGAGTGGTTTTGCCCACTCCGTTTGCACCTATAAGACCTATTTTCATTCCCTCATCAATGCGAAAAGAAATATTTTTAAAAAGAGTTCTTTCTCCAAATGATTTTGTGAGGTTGCTGACAGTTAAAATGCTCATATTTCCCTCTTAAATGCTTTTTATTATATAAACACGCATCTTTTCTCAATTTCTCTTTATAAAATCTTCGTTTCTCAAAAACGGTTCGTCAAGTTTTATTGTTCCGTATTCGGTGTTTGTTTTGCCCTCAATCATAAATTGTACGGATGTAATGTCAGGAAGTTCAGTAAGTGAATTTACTATGGAGTATATAGCAAAATTATTGGTGTTAAAATCCGTACTTGCCTTTTCCAAAAACTCTTTTGAAAGGTTTACAAAGCAAACCCCGCCGTCTTTTACTTCGATATCAATAAGTTTTGTTTCCGTAGGAATTGTGTTTGCAAGATCGGGATTGGTGCTTCCTTTTAAGAGTTCTGTTACAACCGATTTCTCCACGCTTTTTGTTCCCGGAACCGTAACCACTCTTTGCTCAAAGTCAAGCAGGTTTTCGTTTTGAGATTTAAAGTAAAGTTTTACTAAAATCGTGTCGGCAGATTTTGATGTCAAGTCCGAAATCATATCATATTTACTTATAACACCTAATTCTGTTCCGCCCGTTTGCGATAAAAGAGGGTTTGAATCAACCAAAATCTGTATTGAAGAAATGTCGTCAATTTCACAAAGCGTATTTACAAGAGCATACCTGAAAACAAGTTCGTCAACTCCGGTTAATTTATAGTAATCGTTTGAGAAGTTGACCTTAACAGTATTTCCGTCCACACCGATACTTAAAAGGCGAAGATTTTCCGGTGCTACGGGAAGTGTATCGGGATTTGTCGGCTTTCCGATAATGCAGTTTAAAGCAAACTTTGCTTTTTCTGCGGTCGTAACATCTTCTTTTTTTATAAATCTCGTTTCTTTTGCCAAGGAATAATCCTTTGTTTTAAAATACACATTTATCTTTATGCTGTTTTTTAAAGAACACGAACAAAAAGACGGAATTATTAAAATAAGCGATAAAATCAAACAAAGTTTTTTCATAATTTTCTCCTTATTTAAGTGTAATGGGAATTGAAACGGTAAAACATGTTCCAACGCCTTCTTCACTTTCCACCTGAATACTTCCTCCGTGAAGTTCAACCGCACTTAATGTGATTGAAAGCCCGAGTCCCGTTCCTCCCGTTTCTCTCGCCCTTGCCTTGTCAACACGATAAAATCTGTCAAAAATCTTATACTGCTCTTCTTGAGCAATACCTATTCCGCTGTCTTTTACCGTAAGTTTTGCCGTGTTGTCTTCTTTTGTAAGCGTAACTTCTACATGACCGCCCTCGTGTGTGTACTTTATGCTGTTATCTATAAGATTATATACCGCCTCCCAAAGCCTGTCCCTTTCAATTTTAAAGTAGATAGGGCCTTCGGATTCGTAAGTCAGTTCAATATTTTTGCTGTCCGCAAGAGGTCTTAGTGCCTTTATTGCATTTGCTATTACATCGGAAAAATCCATTACCAAGAACTCCATACGCATAACCGACACGCTGCTGTCCATTTTGGTGAGCGTTAAAAGTTTATTTACTATTCTTGTAAGTCTGTCAACTTCAACATTCATGTCGTTTAAAAACTCGTCCACCATTTCTTTTGGTGCATCGGGAGTTTGAATGAGTGAGTCGGAAATAAGTTTAATCGCACTCAGGGGCGTTTTCAGTTCGTGCGAAGCGTTTGAAACGAATTCCTGTCTTTTTTCCTCCTGTTGCCGAATTTTTTCGGTCATTTTATTAAACGACTCAACAAGTTTTCCAATCTCGCCGCCACCCGCAGACGGAAGCGTAATATCATCTTCTTCGGATTCTATTGCACTTTCAAGTTGATGTGTAAGAGTTTCTATCGGTCTTGTAACAACACTTGAAAAAAAGTGGCAGATAACAATTGCCAAAAGCACGAAAAAGAGGGCAAAAAGAAGCATTTTTTTTGCCATATCCTCTACATAATTGTCAATATCGGACACTCCGAACTGTATAAATACTGCTCCCGTTACTCTTTTATCCTCGGTTATGCTGACAGATGCATTTACTACCGAGCCACCGGAACTTTCCCTTGTGTAATCGGTATCACTGCTCCCCGAAAGTGCCTTAAACGCCAACGGTTCCGTAAGAATTTTGCCTTTTAATGTTTCTTTTGAATCAAATATAACCCGTGCATCCGTATCAAGTCTTATAAGTCTTGAATCGTTGGGAAGCTGAAGCATTTTTTGAAGAAGAAACGATATACTTTCTTCACTTAAATCTTTATATCTGCTTATGTAATTTGATACCATATTTGCCTGTGTAAGTGCTTGCATCTCTTTTTGCTCTATAAGGTGCTTCCTTGTCGCAGTTATCGTATAGATGCAAATGAAAGTTACCGCAATCATAATTATAAGCAAATAGGTGGCTACCATACGCCACCTTATGCTTGAAAAAACATTTTTAAACTTCTCTGAAATAGTAACCTACCCCCCACTTTGTAAGGATATACTCCGGTTCCGCCGCACTCGGTTCAATCTTCTCACGAAGACGGCGTATATGTACATCAACAGTTCTTATATCGCCCGGATAATCGTATCCCCAAACAATGTCAAGCAAATTTTCACGAGAATACACTCTTCCCGGATTTGACACAAACAAATCGCAAAGGTCAAATTCCTTTGAAGTAAGTTCCACTACCTTGTTTCCGAGTTTTATTCTCCTTAAATTGTAATCAAGTTCAACTTCTCCGGATTTAACCGTTTTATTTTCTTCGCCGGGATTACTTAATCTTCTGAGGATTGCTTTAATGCGGGCTTTGAGTTCCAAAATGTTAAACGGCTTTGTCAAGTAGTCGTCTGCACCGTATTCAAGTCCCATAATCTTATCCATATCCTCTGTTTTTGCGGTGAGCATAATAATAGGCACAGAGGAGAACTCCCTGACCTTTTGACAAACCGTAAGTCCGTCAACCTTCGGAAGCATCAAATCGAGTATTATAAGTGAAATGCTCCTGTCCCGGGCAATTTTCAATGCTTCTTCGCCGTCATAAGCGGTTTCAACAGTGTAACCGTCCTGTTCAAGATTAAATTTTATTCCTTTTACAAGTAACTTTTCATCATCAACAATTAAAATTTTCATTTAAAGCACCTCAAATATACTATAACATCTTTTTTTTCAATTTTCAATATATATTGTGAAAGTTCTTGCCTAAATACACAATATATGTTAAAATTGTTATAAGAATTGAGGCGATTTGAGGTTTATGGAGTTTTTATCCGAAAGTGTTAAGGATACCGAAGAGTTCGCATTTAATTTTGCAAAAACCGTTAATGCTCCCCAAACAATATGCCTTATGGGTGATTTGGGAGCGGGAAAAACTGCGTTTACCCGCGGATTTGCAAGATACTTTGGTGTGAAAAACGGCGTTAGTTCGCCTACCTTTACAATTATGCACAACTACAAAGGCACTGTCAATATAACGCACTTTGATTTATACAGGATAAACGACCCCGATGAACTTTATGACATCGGTTTTTATGAATACACCTCAAAAGATATTTCAATTATCGAGTGGGCTGATAATTTTATCGAATGTATGCCGAAAGATGCAATTTATCTTTATATAACATACACTGAAAACGAGAATGAAAGAATTATAAGGGATTACAAAAATGAAAATATTAGGGATTGAATCGTCTGCACTTACAGCATCTGTTGCCGTTTTGTGCGATAATAAAATTATAGCGGAAGAATCTGTTACATCATCTCTTACTCACTCCGAAACTCTTCTTCCGATGATTGACAGAGCACTTAAAAATGTATCATTGGATATAACCGATATTGATGCCATAGCCGTTTCAAACGGACCGGGCTCATTTACAGGGCTAAGGATAGGAGTCGGCACGGCAAAAGGTCTTTCGTACGGTCTTAAAAAAGGTGTTTGCGGTGTTTGTACTTTAAAAGCACTTTCTTATAATGTCATCACATCAACCAAGCCGGTTTGTGCCATTATGGACGCAAGACGAGGCGAAGTCTACTGTGGAATATACAAGTTTGCGGGCGGAAAAGCGGAAACGGTTAAAGAGCCTTGTGCCGTTTTGTTGGAAGATGTTTTAAACGGCCTTTCGGAAGAAACAATTTTTGTCGGCGATGGAGTTGATTCATACATTGATATTTTAAAAACTAACCGTAAAGTTATAATAACTCCCGAAAATCTTCGGCTTCAAAGAGCATCATCCGTGTGTTTGTGTGCAAGAGATGAAAACAATTTCACCGATGCTCAAAGTCTTGGTATAACATATCTTCGCCTTTCTCAGGCAGAGAGGGAATATGCTTTAAAACACAATAAGGAGAATGAATTATGAAAATAGCGATTGCTTCCGACCACGGCGGATTTTTGTTAAAGGAAAACTTGAAAAAATACTTAAAAGATAAGGGGCATGAAATGATTGACCTCGGCACCGATTCCGAAGAAAGTTGTGATTATCCCGACTTCGGGCATCTTGCAGCTAACTATGTGATTGACAAAAAATGCGATTTTGCAATAGTAGTTTGCGGTACGGGTATCGGGATTTCCATTTCCGCAAACAAAGTTAAGGGTATCAGATGTGCTCTTTGCTTCACACCCGAAATGGGGCATCTTGCAAAGGAGCATAACAATGCAAATATGATTGCACTCGGCGGAAGAACCACTTCCGATGAAACTGCTCAAAAAATCATTGATGCTTATTTGGAAGCAGAATTCGGCGGAGGCCGTCATGAACGCCGAGTAAATAAGATTGAGTTATAAGGAGGAATTATATGCGTTGTCCGTTTTGCAGCCACGAAGACAGTAAGGTCATTGATTCCCGTCCCACAGATGAAGGGACTGCAATAAGAAGACGCCGGGAGTGTATAAGTTGCCAGAAAAGATTTACGACATACGAAAAGGTTGAAACACTTCCGATTATCGTTATAAAAAAGGATAAATCAAGACAACTTTTTGACCGTGATAAAGTCCTTTCGGGAATTATTAAGGCGTGCGAAAAAAGACCTGTTCCGACAGAAAAAATGGTTGAACTCGTTGATAAAATTGAATCCGACCTTCAAAATTCCTTAGAGCGTGAAGTAACTTCAAGTGATATCGGAGAACGCATTATGGACGGGTTAAAAGAAATTGACGAAGTCGCTTATGTAAGGTTTGCTTCGGTCTATCGGCAATTTAAAGATATTACCACTTTCTTGGCAGAGGTAAATAAATTGTTGGATAAAAAATAAAAAAACTGTAAATGATATGCACCCCAAAAGTCACACGCTTTCGGGGTGCATATTACTTTTTTTATCTTTTTTTACTTTTTATGCGGTCGGTTAGTTTATAGTGTCATTTAAAATATTCTATTGCCGATTTAAACATTTTAATATCGTAGTTACCGCAGACATTTTTATAAAGTCCGCTTCCTATTCTTTCGCTGTGTCCCATCTTTCCGAAAACTCTGCCGTCCGGTGACAAAATACCCTCAATGGCACAGAGCGAGTCGTTTGGATTAAAGTGAATATCAGTTGTTGCTTTACCTTCTAAATCGACATACTGAGTTGCAATCTGACCGTTTTTTTCGAGTTCTGCAATAACTTTTTCACTTGCCAAAAACCGTCCTTCGCCGTGTGAAATGGGAACATTTATTATATCGCCCACATTTACATTTGAAAGCCACGGAGATTTATTTGATGCAATTCTGGTTCTTACAATTCTCGACTGGTGTCTGCCTATTGTGTTAAATGTAAGAGTGGGAGAATTTTCATCGGTATCCGTTATCTTTCCGTATGGCACCAATCCGAGTTTTATAAGTGCCTGAAATCCGTTACAGATACCGCACATAAGTCCGTCCCTTTTATCCAAAAGGTTTGAAACTTCTTCTTTAATTATTTCATTTCTGAAAAATGCCGTAATAAACTTTCCGCTTCCGTCCGGTTCATCACCGCCCGAAAATCCGCCGGGGATAAACACAATCTGAGAATTTTTCAATAACTCGGCAAATTTTTCCGTGCTTCGTAAAACACCTTCGGGAGTCAGGTTGTTTATTACAAATATCTCCGCATCTCCGCCCGCGTCCGTAACTGCCTTTGCACTGTCAAATTCACAGTTCGTACCCGGAAATACCGGAATCAAAACTTTTGGCTTTGCACATTTAATGACGGCGGATTTTTTCTCTTTTGAAAAATACGAATAAGTCTTTGGCTCTTTCCCTGCATTTTTAATGTTAGAAGAATATACACTTTCAAGTTTGCCCTCGTATTTTTCCAGAAGTTCGTCATAGGAAATTTTTTCGTTTCCTTTTACAAATTCTTTATTTTCCGTTATTTCGCCGATATATGTGCCTATCTCTTCGCTTCCGTCAGTTTCCACAACAAACCCGCCGTAAAGGTAGGAGAAAAGTGTTTTTTCGTCAAGTTCTTCATTAAATTTAAACCCGAATCCGTTGCCGAAGCACATCTTCATAACGGCTTCCGCAATTCCGCCCATACCGAGGGTATAGCAGGAGAGTGCCTTATTATCTTTTAAAAGTTTGGAAACCTTTTCAAACACTTTTAAAAGCGATTGTGTTTTTGGAATTGAGTTTTTATACTCCGGCTTTATAAGATAAACCTTATTTTTCGCCTTTTTAAACTCGTTAGAAACAATTCTGTCCGTCTTTGATGTGGTTACCGCAAAGGAAACAAGTGTCGGCGGTACATGTAAATCCTCAAACGAACCGCTCATTGAGTCTTTTCCGCCGATTGATGCTATTTGAAGTTCCTTCTGTGCCATAAAAGCACCCAAAAGTGCCGAAAGAGGTTTGCCCCAACTCTTGGCGTTTTTGCCGAGATGTTCAAAGTATTCCTGGAAAGTCAAATAAACATCTTTAAAATCCGCACCTGTTGCAATCAGTTTGCACACAGACTCAACAACCGCCAGATATGCACCGTGGTACGGACTTTTTTCCGAAATAAACGGGTTAAATCCGAATGACATAAGAGATACCGTATCGGTGTGCTTTTTCTCAACGGAAATTTTTTGCACCATCGCTTGAATGGGCGTTAATTGATTTTTTCCGCCAAACGGCATAAGAACAGTTCCTGCACCTATTGTAGAATCAAATCTTTCACTCAACCCTCTTTTAGAGCAAATATTTAAATCCTCGGCTAATTCACTGTAATTCTTTAAAAATCCGCCGTTTACTTCCTTTTCTATCGGAAGCGGTTTTTCTGCCACTGCATCTATATGCTTATCCGCTCCGTTTGAATTTAAAAACTCACGGCTTATATCAACAATTTTCTTGCCGTTCCAATTCATAACAAGGCGAGGTTCTTTTGTAACCTTTGCAACGATACACGCCGACAAGTTTTCGCTATTTGCCAACTCCAAGAATTTTTCCTTGTTTTTATCCTCAACAACTACCGCCATACGCTCTTGGCTCTCCGAAATTGCGAGTTCCGTTCCGTCCAAACCTTCGTATTTTTTAGGTACTTTGTCAAGGTCAATCACAAGACCGTCTGCAAGTTCGCCGATTGCTACCGATACACCGCCGGCACCAAAATCGTTGCACCGCTTTATCATTTGGCAAGCAGTTTTGTTTCTGAATAATCTTTGAAGTTTTCTTTCTTCGGGTGCGTTTCCTTTTTGTACTTCCGCACCGCAAGTTTCAAGCGATTTTGATGTGTGCGATTTTGATGAGCCTGTCGCTCCGCCGCACCCGTCTCTGCCTGTCGCTCCGCCCAACAAGAAAACCACATCTCCGGGAGAAGGAACTTCCCTTCTTACATTTTCGCACGGTGCCGCCGCAATAACCGCACCGATTTCCATTCTTTTGGCACAATATCCGCTGTGGTAAATTTCATCTACTATTCCCGTTGCAATACCTATCTGATTTCCGTACGAAGAATATCCCGATGCCGCAGTTGTAACGATTTTTCTCTGAGGGAGTTTTCCTTCGATTGTTTCGTCAATAGGCTTTAAAGGGTCTCCCGCTCCCGTTACACGCATTGCACCGTATACATACGCTCTTCCGGAGAGGGGATCACGAATTGCTCCGCCTATACAGGTTGCCGCACCGCCGAAAGGCTCAATTTCTGTCGGGTGGTTGTGCGTTTCATTTTTAAATAAAAGAAGCCATTTTTCTTCTTTACCGTCAACTTCTACATCAATTTTAACTGTACAGGCGTTGATTTCTTCGCTTTCATCAAGTTTTTGAAGTTTTCCTTCTTTTTTTAAGTATTTTACCGCAACGGTTGCCAAGTCCATCAGGCAAATTTTCTTTTTATCGCCGACTTCTTCTCTTGTCTTTAAATACTCATTATACGCATTTTGTAAAAGTTCGTCTTCAAATTTAACGCTGTCTATAACTGTCAAAAATGTCGTGTGTCTGCAATGGTCTGACCAATAAGTGTCTATCATTCTGATTTCCGTAATTGTGGGATTTCTGTTTTCGCTTTTAAAATAGTCCCTGCAAAACTTTAAATCGTTAGAATCCATTGCCAAAGAATAGTCTTTTAAAAAATTGTCTATTCCGTTATCGTCAAGATTTATAAATCCGTCAAGTGTCATAACTTCTTTGGGAACATTGTATTTAATGTCCAAGGTATCAGGCATTTTCAGGTCTGCTTCTCTTGCTTCAACGGGATTTATAACATACTTTTTAATCTTTTCTATTTCTTTATCGCAAAGATTTCCGTAAAGTGCATATACCTTTGCACTGCGGATTGTGGGACGAGCAGCACACGACATAATCTGTATGCATTGAGATGCGGAATCAGCCCTTTGGTCAAACTGTCCGGGCAGATATTCAACCGCAAAAAGATATGCATCATTTATATCAACAGAATCTGTTACGATGTCAAGCTGAGGTTCTGAGAAAACATTTTTCTTTGCTTTTTCAAAAAGTTCTTTTGATATGCCCTCTACATCATATCTGTTAAAAATTCTGACATCGGTAAGGCTTTTTATTCCCAAAAGATTTCTTGCCTCAAAAAGCAGTGATTTTGCTTCGTGTGCAAGTTCTTTCTTTTTTTCTGCAAATACTCTGTAAATCATTTAATCGGCTCCTTTGCCTCTAAGGCTCTCTTTCCTATATCACTGCGGTAATACGCATTATCGAAAGATATTTTTTTAACTCTTTCATACGAAAGTTTTATCGCATCTTTTAAACTGTCCGCCGTTGATGTTACGCCCAAAACTCTTCCGCCGTTTGTGAGAAGTTTTCCTTCTTCTTCTCTTGCTCCCGCTACATAAACAAAGTCTTTTAATTCACTCGGGATTTTAATTTCATATCCTTTTTCGTAACTTTGCGGATATCCCTTTGACGCCATAATTACACAGCACGCACTCTCGGTGCTTATTTTTACTTCCACGCTTGAAAGTTTTTCGTTTGTAACTGCCTGCATAACGGTTAAAAGGTCGCTTTTTAAAAGAGGAAGTACAACCTGAGTTTCGGGGTCTCCGAAACGGCAGTTATACTCTATCACCTTTGCTCCGCTTGAAGTTATCATAAGTCCGAAATAAAGGCAACCTTTAAATGTTCTTCCCTCTTTATTCATGGCGTTCATTGTGGGAATAAAGATTTTTTCCATACACTCTTTTTGAATTTTTTCCGTGTAGTACGGATTTGGTGCAACCGTTCCCATACCGCCGGTATTTAAACCCGTGTCGTCATCTCCTGCTCTTTTGTGGTCCATTGATGAAACCATAGGCACAATAGTTTTTCCGTCAGTAAAAGCAAGCACGGACACTTCCGGGCCTTCCAAGAATTCTTCAATAACGATTTTTTCACCGCTTTTTCCGAATTTTTTGTCGTTCATCATTTCATTTATCGCATTTTCCGCTTCCTGCCTTGTCTGTGCGATAATTACTCCCTTGCCGAGTGCTAATCCGTCCGCCTTGATAACGGTAGGAATTTTGCATTCTTTTACATAATCAAGTGCTTTTTTTACATCTTCAAAAACCTCGTATTCGGCAGTCGGGATATTATATTTTTTCATGAGATTTTTTGAAAAAATCTTACTCCCCTCAATTATGGCAGCATCTTTTTTGGGACCGAATGAAGGAATGTTTTTTTCCTCCAATGCATCAACCAAGCCCAAAACAAGTGGGTCATCGGGAGCAACGACAGCATAGTCGATTTCGTTTTTAACTGCAAAATCGACTATTTTTTCAATGTCGGTAGCCGAAATTTGCACGCACTCCGCATCATCTTTCATCCCGCCGTTGCCGGGGACTGCAAAAATTTTGTCAACACTCTTATTCTCTTTTAACTTTTTTATCATGGCGTGTTCTCTGCCGCCACTTCCTACAACAAGCAGTTTCATAAATATCACCCATTAATGATGGAAAAGACGCATACCCGTAAACGCCATTGCCATACCGTATTTATCAGCACATTCAATTACCAAATCGTCTCTTATGGAGCCACCGGGTTCTGCGACATATTTTACACCGCTTCTCTTAGCCCTTTCAATGTTGTCCGAAAACGGGAAAAATGCGTCAGAACCGAGCGAAACGCCGTCAATGGTCGAAAGATAGGCTTTCGCTTCTTCCTCTGTAAGAGGTTCCGGACGGGAAGTAAAGAACTTCTGCCAAACGCCGTCTTGACATACATCTTCCTCGTTTTTATTAATATAACCGTCAATTACATTATCTCTGTCCGCTCTTTTAATGTCTTCTTTAAACGGAAGGTTTAAAACCTTGTCGCACTGACGCAAAAACCAAGTATCCGCCTTGCTTCCCGCTAATCGGGTACAGTGAATTCTTGACTGTTGTCCCGCACCCACACCGATTGCTTGTCCGTCATAGGCAAAACAAACTGAATTTGACTGTGTGTATTTAAGTGTTATAAGAGAAATAATAAGGTCTCTTATTGCGGATTCGGGAAGAGTCTTATTCTTTGTAACGACATTTTCCAAAAGTTCTTTGTTTATCTTAAAATTGTTTCTGCCCTGCTCAAATGTAATTCCGAAAACATCTTTATGCTCAATTTCTTCGGGTACATAATTTTCGTCAATTTTTACGATGTTATAGTTGCCGTTTCTCTTTGTTTTTAAGATTTCAAGTGCCTTATCCGTATATCCCGGTGCAATGACACCGTCCGAAACCTCTCTTTTAATCATGCTTGCGGTGATTTCATCACAAGTATCGGAAAGTGCTACCCAATCTCCGAACGAGCACATTCTGTCGGTTCCTCTCGCTCTTGCATAAGCACAGGCAAGAGGTGATTTATCAAGGTCTTTTATATCGTCAACGAAGCAGGCTCTTTTAAGTTTATCCGAAAGCGGTAATCCTACCGCTGCCGATGTGGGGCTTACATGCTTAAAAGATGTAACCGCACAAAGTCCTGTTGCCTCTTTTAATTCCTTTACAAGTTGCCAGGAATTAAACGCATCCAAAAAGTTTATAAAACCCGGTCTGCCGTTTAAGATTTCAATGGGTAGGTCACTGCCATTTTGCATAAAAATTTTTGAAGGCTTTTGGTTTGGGTTACAACCGTATTTTAATTCAAATTCTTTCATTTCATTTTCCTCACTTATTAAGATTTATAAGCCTGTTTTCTTCTTTTCCTGTTTCAAGGTTTGTGTATCTGACATAAAGTGAAATTCTGTTTTCGTGGTCAAGTGCGTCCCAAAGAGTGTTTGTAAACTCGTCAATGTCGTTTCCGATTTCAACTCTTTCGGGTTCGCCCATAAATGTCGGAAGCGGATTCCCGTCCCCTATATATGTATGAATAAAGTGTCCCACTCCGTTTAACGGAGTGTAGGAAAATGTGTAGCGATTGCAGGCACTTCCTACTTCATCCGCACTTTTAAGTATGCTCATTTCGTATGTAAAATCGTTATTCTTAAACTCTAATATACCGCTGATTCTTGGTGTGAAATTGGGTGCATCCGGTTCAAACTCTCTCGTTTCAAGTGCTTCTTTAAAAGTCTTGTTTTCCTTTATGAAATCATAAATCGTGTCGGTCTGATTGCCGTTTGTAACGATTAATTTGTTCTCAAATTTTCTTATTGCACTGTAAATTATAAGGCTTGGGTCTTCCACCTTTGAAGCATCAAAAGGCTCTGTAAAAACCTCACCGTTTTTCTCTAAAAACACTCTGTTACGGCTGTTTTGAGAGCGTCCCATAATAAAATAAGCACTGCACGCATTCTTTCCGTCTTTGGTTTTTCCTATTACAATACCTCTGCCGACATAGGAATTTCCCAAAATGAGTTCTTCGATTTTGTCTGTCTTATAAACATTCATTTTTATATCTCCTTCGCAATAATTTTTTGTGAAATCATTTCTGCCGACATCGGGAGTATCTTCCACTCGGCAATACGCATAACCCTTTTTTGAAGAGTTTTTGGCGTGTCGTTATCTAATACTTTTACAGCTTTTTGCATAATGATTTCTCCGCCGTCCGGAATTTCATTTACAAAATGCACGGTTGCACCGGTAACCTTTACTCCCTTTTTCAGTGCTTCTTCGTGTACACGGAGTCCGAAGTATCCCTCTCCGCAAAATGACGGAATAAGAGAAGGATGTACATTTAAAATCCTTTTTTCAAATTTCTTTGTAAAGTCCTTTGAAAGAATAGTCATAAATCCTGCCAAAATTATTAAGTCAATATTTTCATTCTCAATAACTTTTATTATCTCTTTTTCTATGTTTTCACGCGTCCCGAATTCTTTTTTTGTTATTATGGCAGATTTAATATTATTATCCTTTGCCCTTTTCAGGGCATAGGCATCTTCATTATTTGATATAACAAGCGAAATTTCTCCGCTCTTTAATATTCCTTTTTTCTGAGAGTCAATAAGTGCTTGGAGGTTTGTTCCGCCACCCGACACCAAGACCGCAATTGCTACTTTATCGTTTCTCATTTTTAACTCCTGCATAAAAATTTATCGGCGTACAAAAGCTTATTGCCGAAAAAGAAGAAATGAATCACCGAAAGATTAAAAGTTTAACAAGTTACTTAAAGATATGCTCAGCGTATTTCTATCTTGTTTTCCATTTTTGCAATTTTCCCGATTACATAGGCATCTTCGCCGTTTTCTTTTAAAATTTTAAGGGCTTTTTCTTCGTTTTCCTTCGCCAAAACTATACTCATGCCCACGCCCATATTGTATGTGTTGTACATATCTCTTTCCGAGATATTTCCCTCTTTTTTGATAAGGTCAAATATAGGAAGGACTCTTATGCTTTTCTTATCAATTACCGCACCCAAGCCATCGGGAATACTTCTCGGTATGTTCTCGTAAAATCCACCGCCCGTAATGTGAGAAATTCCTTTAACTTCCACTTCTTTAAGAAGTGCCAAAACAGGCTTGACATAGATTTTTGTGGGCGTTAAAAGAGTTTCACCCAAAGGTTTGTCAAGGCAGTCATATTTTCTGTTTAAGTCTTTATGTTCAACATCAAAAACTTTTCTTACAAGCGAAAATCCGTTTGAATGAACTCCGCTTGACGGAAGAGCAATGATAACATCGCCCTCTTTCATCTTTGTGTTGTCTATTACCTTGTCCTTATCGACAATTCCGGTAGAATATCCCGCAAGGTCATACTCGTTTTCGGGGTAAAATCCCGGCATTTCCGCAGTTTCTCCGCCGATTAATGCCGCTCCCGACATTACGCAACCCTTACAAACTCCGCTGACAATATCCGCTATCCTTTCGGGTACATTTTTTCCGCAGGCAATATAATCCAAGAAAAACAACGGCTTTGCTCCGCAACAAATTATGTCGTTTACGCACATTGCCACGCAGTCAATACCGACCGTGTCGTGCTTGTCCAGCAAAAATGCAAGTTTTAATTTCGTGCCGACTCCGTCCGTTCCGCTGACCAAAATAGGCTTTGAAATCCCTTCTAAATCAAGTTCAAAAAGTCCGCCGAACCCGCCGACATCGGAGCATGCTCCTTTGGTAAGTGTGGTTTTTATGTGCTTTTTCATAAGTTCAACAGCCTTATATCCTGCGGTTATATCAACTCCCGCAGATGCATAGGCTTCCGATTTGGAATTTTCTATCATTTTACTTTTCCTTTCCGTCCCAACAATATGTACAAAGTTTGCATTTATCAAGACCTATCGCCTTTTGAAGTCCTTCTATTGTCTGAAATTCAAGTGATGCCAAGTGTAATTTTTCACAAATTTTCTTTCTTAAATTTTTACCGCGTTCCGTGTTTCTGTCGCTGTATTCAAGAAGATATTTCATTCCCTCTTCGCCTTCAAGTTCCATTATCGTAGCACGGGTAATGAGTTCCATATCGCTTGTGGAACGGGAAAAGTTTAAGTATTTACAACCGTATAAAATCGGAGGACACGCAGACCTCATATGCACTGATTTTGCACCGCACTCGTATAAAAATTCTACGGTTTCTCTGATTTGTGTTCCTCTTACGATGGAATCGTCAACAAACAAGAGGTTTTTGCCGTGAATCAGTTCATTTATCGGGATTTGCTTCATCTTTGCTATACGATTTCTCTCCGTCTGACTCGAAGGCATAAAACTCCTCGGCCAAGTGGGAGTATATTTTATGAACGGACGGGCAAAAGGAATATGGCTCCTGTTTGCGTAACCTATCGCATGAGGAGTACCGGAATCCGGAACACCTGCTACAAAGTCAACATCGGGCAGCATATTGTTATCAATGTCATTCTGTGCCAAGATTTCACCGTTACGGCATCTCATAACCTCAACATTAATTTTTTCATACTCTGATGTGGGGAACCCGTAGTACGACCAAAGGAACGAACATATCTGCATATCTTCGCTTCCTTTTTTTAGTATTTTTACTTCGTCCGGAAAGACTTCTGCAATTTCCCCGGGCTTTAACTCATATTCCGTTTCATAGCCGAGTTTTTCATAGGCAAAGTTTTCAAACGAAACACAGTGTCCCTTTTTGCTCTTACCTATATGCACGGGAAGTCTCCCTGTCTTATCTCTTGCAGAAATAATAGAATTTCTGTCGGTGAGAATAACAATTACAGCTGTACCGTCAATTAAATCTTGGGCAAACTCTATTCCCTCTTCAATACTTGACTTTTGGTTAATAAGTGCGGATATCAACTCTGTTGTATTTACTCCGCCGCCCGACTTTGTCGTAAACTGACAGTTAGACATTGAAAAGCACTTTTTCACAAGTTCGTCAATATTGTTTATAGTTCCAACGGTCAAAAGTGCGTAAGAACCGAGTTTTGACTTAATTATAAGAGGTTGCGGGTCGGTATCGTTTATAGAACCTATTGCAGCCGTCCCTTCCATCTCTTCCAAAATTCCTTCAAACTTTGTACGAAACGGCGAATTTGAAATATTGTGAATACTTCGCTGAATACCCAACTTTTTACTGTATGCCGCCATACCGGCAGTCTTTGTGCCGAGATGTGAATGATAGTCTGTGCCGAAAAAGACATCGCTCATTACATTTTCTTTTCCGACCGCACCGAAAAAGCCACCCATAAGTTTTCTCCTTTTAGATTTTTTATATTATGCAAAGAAAAGTTTTGAAAGTGTCATGGGGTCAACATATTCTCCGTCTTTGTATACTCTCATATTTCCCGATGCGATTTCGTCTATAAGCATTACATTTCCGTCTTTGTCGTAGCCGAACTCAAACTTGATATCGTAAAGAATAAGTCCTTTGCTTTCTAAATCGTCTGCTACAATCTTAGTGATTTTCTGTGTCATAGTCTTAATGTCATCGTACTGCTTTTCGCTCATAATTTTAAGGTCAACCAAGCCGTCCTTTGTTACAAGCGGGTCGCCCTTGTCGTCATTTTTAAATGTCATTTCGACATACTGCGGAAGGTCTGCTCCTTCTTCAATGTAGTCGCTGTAACGACGGTAGAAACTTCCTACTGCCTTGTGACGGCAGATAACTTCCAAACCTTTACCGAAAACTTTTGCAGGTAAAACTTCCATTGTCGTATTGTCGATATCGGCACTTACATAGTGTGTCTTAATTCCTGCTTCGTTTACTTTTTCAAAGAAATAAACAGACATACGCAGATTTACATCGCCAACGCCTTCTATTGTGAGTCCAACCGAGTTTTCGCCCGGGTCAAACACGCCGTCTTTTCCCGTGCAATCGTCCTTAAACTTCAAAAGATAATTTCCGTTTTCAAGAGCATAAACATTTTTTGTCTTTCCTGTGTAAACCAATTCCATGATAATTTCTCCTTACATTAATTATTTTAACGATGCGTTTAAATCCGCATCTTTTTTAACTGTTTTTTGGTAGTCCGCAACTCTCTTCGCCTTTAATTTCTCGGAAAGTGCCGGCTCGCTGAGTGCCAAAATCTCCGCTGAAAGTAAAGCGGCATTAACTGCTCCGTTTATCGCTACTGTTGCAACCGGTATTCCCGGTGGCATTTGAACTGTCGATAAAAGTGCGTCAACGCCGTTTAATGTGTTTGAATAGCAGGGTATTCCGATTACAGGTATAGTAGTATTGGCGGCAATCACCCCTGCCAAATGTGCAGCCATACCCGCAGCCGCAATAATTACTCCAAAACCGTTTTTTTCTGCATTTTTTGAAAACTCCGATGACTCAACAGGTGTTCTGTGTGCAGAATACACATGTGCTTCAAACGGTATTTCAAGTTCTTTAAGCGTGTCGATAGCTTTTTGCACGATTGGAAGATCACTATCGCTCCCCATAACGATTCCGACTTTTTTCATAAATACCCTCCTCAAAAAAAACAAAAAAGACGCAGTTAAGACTTACTTAACTGTGCCCGGACGGGAGGCGGAAGAAAAACAGTTGCATATTTTTCACATAGGAAATCAAACTCCGCTTTCCGTCAGTTACAAAGAACCTTTCGGTACATATAAATCTTAACATATTTTTAAAAATATGTCAAGAGAACAATGTGCCGTTTTTATGTAATTTTAAAGGCCTTTTATTGTGTATTTTGATGAGAAAAATTAACATCTTTAAGATTTTTTATCCGCAAAAACAGATGCTTGCAACCGATAAAGCCCAAAACTATATTTTACATATTATTGCTACTCTCCTATAATTTCTGCAAATGTTTCCTTTTTGGGAATAGAAAACAATCCATTATATTTTATCATTCAATTAACCACTCACTTTGAGGAATAATTTTTGGAGTGCATAATGGTTTAATATTTGTCATACTATCCCATGCAAATATTTTAAATTCATCAAAATTTCCGCTAAATATAACTGTATCGGATTTTATTTTATCAAATGTTTTTACCCCAACAAATTTACCGTTATTATATCCGGCAACAAATATCTGTGCAGAATCAAGGTTAAATGGTTCTATCGTTACTTGGTAAGATATGTTATTTTTGTGAACAGATGCTTCAATGTGGGGCTCTATATATTCCCATTGAGCGTATAACGTTACAGAGCATTCACTTGTATAACTTGATCCGCTTGCGTATGACTTGCCGCTTCCATCAGTTTTTGTATTCCATTCTTTAAAAGTATATCCTGCTCTTGTCGGTTTAGTTGAGGAAAGTGTCAATGGTGTCCGACAGAATTTAGTTTGACTTAACGGCGAACCTGTGCCACCATTAGAATTATATGTTATGATAAACTCTTTGTTAATGAAAAAAATCTGTGAAGGAAGGTTTGATCTTTCACATGTTTGTACAGCCATACCGGCTTTTCCGACAAGTCCTTGCGTTGTCAAAACTCTATTTAATTGAGGCTCGTGTGCTGATTGAAACACATATCCGTTGTCACCCATAAAATATATAAACCATCTTTGATTGTTTCCACCCCAATCTTCTACGCAAACAGCAGCAGGGTTATTATTTGAAGTGTCCCCAAAATACATCTCTAATAGTTTGTTGTCTTTACATGATGTAATTGTGTAGCTTCCATTTTGTTCTCTTCTAAAATGCCATACCTGATTATCCAAATCATCTTTACTTTGAAGTTTAACAAATCCTGCGTTATCATATGTTATTGTCAACATTGAATCTTTATGAGATATAGTTGCAAAAAAGTCGTTACTCTTATCGAGATTTCTATAAACATCTTGCCATGATTCATCTCCTTTATAGATTGTAAATATTTGTGATGACAAATTTGATCTTTCACATGTCTGTACAGCCATGCCGGTTGCTCCGGTAAGCCCTTGTGTTGTCAAAACTCTATTTAATTGAGGCTCGTGTGCTGATTGTAAAATGTATCCGTTACCATAGGAATATATAAACCATCTTTGATTGTTTCCACCCCAATCTTCTACGCAAACTGCAGCAGGGTTATTGTTTGAAGTATCTCCAAAATACATTTCTAATAGTTTATTGTCTTTACATGATGAAATAATATAACTTCCATTACTCTGCCTAATAAAATGCCAAAGTTGACTAATGGATCCAAACATAGGCCTTAATCTTACAAAGCCATCTTCATCATATGTGATTGGCAAATCAGAATTTGTTTGAATTATGTATGAATAAAAATTATCACCCAAATCAACGGGTTGCTGTACGGTAACACTAAACTCCTTCCATTCGCTTTGAACACTATCAGCATTTGGTCTTGCAATTATAAAAACAGCATAATCGCCCGGTGCAACTCCGTTAAATTCACAATAACCATAGGCTCCGTTTACACTTTGAGAGTATTTAATATCGTCCCAACCCCAAGGTGCTTGTATCAAATACACATCATAGTATGATGCATTTTGTGAAGCATTCCATGATACTGCAACTTTTGTACCTGTTACGCCAACAACAAGACCTGTCGGCGGTGCCGGAGGGGGTGCATCAATACCATTTAATGAATACGAAATAGAAGCTGAACCAACAGGGTAGCCACCTGCACTTGCTTGCATAGAACTACCAACTCTCGTATATCCGCTTGGACATGGATTTACATTGCAATTAAATGAAAATGACGAACTATAGTGAATTCCTAAATGTAAATGATATGCATAATATCCGTCCTTGCCATATCCGGATCCGCCAACTGCACCAATTTTTGTACTTGTAGTTACAGTTTGACCAACATATACATTAAGAGAACTCAAATGCATATAAACAGACATATATCCATCGTTATGATTTATAACTACATACCTACCCTCTGCATTGTCCGGATTTGTGTCTGCTACTGTTACTGTACCGCTTCGAATTGCATATACGGCAGTCCCATTACCTTCCCCAATATCCATACCATAATGAAAATTGTTATATCCCGTACCGCGATAACCGTAAGATGAAGAGATTTTAGAAAATGCTGATGTAGTTGATGAGTATCCATGAAATGGCCAACACCAAGTTGCTCCGGTCATATTTCCACCATATTCGCCCATAGCACTCACACTTGTTATAAGCATATTTGGACACAAATACATTATCACCGCTACCATAAGCAAAAGACTCATCACTCTTTTCTTCATCCTCAAACTTCTCCTTAAATTAAAAAAGTGTGCCAACAAAAGTCAGCACACCGAAAAACGCTAACTCCTATTGTTGCCACACAATTTCAACAAATAAGGATACCTCTCCTAATTCGCAAAGACGGAATCAGCATTTTTACCTAATTCATTCTTTGCGAAAAAAGGGTGAAATATCCCTATATAAAAATAGAGAGTATTATCCCTTATATTTGTCGATTCAATTGTGTGGCATAATTATTGTACCATACATTACCTATAAATGCAATATAAATTTAAAAAAGCAGTAACCGAAACATTTTATCGGTTACTGCAATCTAAAATCATTTTAGTTATTAAGTTTTTCTTTTGCGGTGTTGATTGAAGAAATGAGCATACGGCGGATTGTACCGCAAGCATTCTGCAATTCCTTATAATTACATTCCTCAATGTAGTTTGTTTTATAAAGTAATTCGAGCCAATATTCAGATTCATAGCATTCTTTTAAGGCAATTTGCATTTTTGACACAAAATCTGCCGTGCCGTGTGCATATTTTGATTCGTGAATATTTGCACCGATGGAAGTACCGCTACGCACCTACTCGCTAAAAACGATTATCAATCGTTTTCTTTACGCTCGTAGCCCTCTTAGGGCTTGGTTCCCCTTCTTTCAAACAAAATCGCCTGCGATTTTTACCTTACTTCTTCCTTATTCACTATTACTTATTACTTTCCAAAAATCCTCGTTCGATACTTTTTTAAGCAAGAGTGAAGAAGGAAGAGTGAATAAGTAAAAATCCCCGTTCTTACGAACGAGGATTTTTGTCTCTGCGTGACGATATTACTGTCACCCTGAAATTCCCGTATTTTATACGGTTTCTCGGCTTTTTGAATATCAATTTCAAAAGCAAATAAATCTCTTTTTACAAGATTTATTTTAACACATTTTTTGAGCAGGTTGCTCTCATCGAGTGTACCTCCATTCTCTCTGCAACAATTCAAAACAAAATCGCTTGCGATTTTTACCTTACTTCTTCCTTATTCACTATTACTTATTACTTTCCAAAAATCCTCGTTCGATACTTTTTTAAG
>JAZLFH010000011.1:0-21411 GCA_045615705.1 Clostridia bacterium | reverse complement strand
GCTATATATTGCGACAGTGATAACACAAGAAACGATATAGTAGATGTAAATATTGACGATTTGAAAACGTTTTCGGATTCTAAAATTTCCTATACATTAGGAAGTAACACGAAGAAAAAAGAACTTAAATTATCAGGCGATGTTGCAGTTATTTATAACAGAACTTACTATTCCGGACGTTCACTTACAGAGACTGACCTCAGCGGAAAAACAGGAAATTTGCTTGTAATTGATAATGATAACGATGGAAAGTATGATGTTGTTAAGATTACGGCATATGACAGTTATATCGTAAATAATGTATTAATGAGCGAGAAAAAACTTTATGATGTATTCAATCCAAACCTTCAAATAGACATAGATGACGACAATTTTGAAGTATACAGTCTTCGTTATGACGATGGAAAAGATGCACAACTCGCTGATATCAACTATGGTAGTGTTGTTTCAATTGCAGCAAACTCTACAAATTGCAAAACAAGAGTTATAGATTTAATCGTGTCGGAAAAGCGCATATCAGGTGTAGTTACAGAGTATGACTATGAAACAGTACCTAAGATGACTGTTGATTACAATAAGTCATACAAAATACTAAATGATGCTTTGACACTACGCCCAAGTGTCGGCACAGGAGTTTTGGTTTACCTTGATGCATTCGACAATGTTGTATATATTAACACTGCAAACACTGCTGAATACACATACGGGCTTCTTATTGGGGCAGAGTACAGGGTCGGAGGTTTTGATCCGGTAAAAGTGAAGATTTTCTCCGAAGATGAAAATATGTATGAGTTTGAAGTAAGAGAGCGTGCAACGATAGATGGCTATAAGTGTAACGGAGCCCAAGATGTTTACAACAAACTTATGTCTGTTCCGGATTTCAACTTTGCAGAAGTCGGTTCTTTCCCACATGTTTTCCCGGTAAGATATTGCATAAATGAAGATAACATTGTTACAACTATTGATACGGTTACTAAACCTACACCGGCATACGACAGTGATTACACAATTCAGTTTATGGCTGAAGGTCAACTTGCTTGTACAGACGACCTTTGTTTGGGCGGATTGGTTCCGTATACAACAAAAACTGTAGTATTAAATGTTTATTTGCCATCGGATAATCCGACAATTACGGACTTTACCAGCGAAAATCTCGGATTTACGGGCGGAGGAACTTTCAGAACTAAGACAAGATACAATGTTTCGGCATTTAAAGTTGCAGATAATGGATTTTTTGCAGACTTAATTATAAGAACAGGTACAAATACCAGTGCAGTTGAAGATGACGATTACTTCACGGTTATCTCGGGAATTGGAGAAGCTTATGATCCGGATACAGATGATTCTTACACATGCATCTACGGATACTCCGGAGGCAGTGAAAAGAAGTTGTTCATTTCGCATAAGTACGAGGCAGATTTCTTAGCTGAAGGTTATGGAGTAGGCGATGCAATATATTACGAGACATATGACGAAGACGGAACTGTTTCGGGAATTACTCCGGCTTTGAGATATAGGGTAGATGATAGCGGTCAGAATACCATAACGGTTGTAAGACCAGGGCATCTTAATACCAATTACGACAGAAAGACAGAACTTAATAAAGTATTCTTATACGGAGTTGTAAATAATCGTCAAAACGGTCTTGTTCAGTTCAAGAGATTATCTTATGACACTGCACAACCGGGTTCTGCTATGAAACTTTCTGACGAAAGAGCCGAACTTGATTGGAGCACATCTTCAGCGTATTCTGACGAGTGGAACTGGATAAATATTAGTTCAAGCACTCCTGTAACTGTATTTGATGCATCAAAACCTGAAAATCAAAGAGTTTACGCCGGAACTTATGATGATGTTAAGGATCACATTCATAATGGTGATGATTTCTCAAGGGTTATATTCAGATACAGAAGCTCGCAACTTAAAGAAGTTTTGGTATTTAACGATTTGGAATTAGTAAATTAATTTTTGAGAGGATTTTTGTCGACAATGGATATGATTACACTTAAGAAAAAATGCATTGATAAACTCGCTAACACATCAAAAAGAATTAAGGACAGTATCCCTTATACTACCGAGAACGGAAAATACAACGATTACTCGGGGGAAAAGGCGTTTTGGTGGACAAATTCTTTTTGGGGAGGCATCCTGTGGAGGATGTTTGACGAAACCGGCGACAAAATTTATGCAAATTATACAAAAAATGTTCAAGAAAAACTTGCAAATGTGTTGCATTTGGATTATAATAATCTTGATCATGATTTAGGATTCTTGTGGCTTTTGACCGGTGTGGAGAATTATAAGCACACAAAAGATTTAAAAGCGAGAAACGATTCGCTTTTAGCGGCAAGTGTTTTAGCATCGAGATTCAATGGCGTAGGAAACTATATTCAGGCTTGGAATGGAGAGAATAATCTCCATTCCGCCATCATAGATTGTATGATGAATCTTCCGCTTCTGTATTGGGCAAGTGAAGAATTGAAAGACGACAGATTTTCTTACATTGCTAAAAAACATGCCGATACGGTTATGAAAGTTTTCATTCGTGAAAACGGAAGTTCCCGTCACATTGTAAGTTTTGACAACGAGGGGAACTATAAAGATGACTTTGGCGGTCAGGGTTATAAGAAGGGTTCATCGTGGACCCGTGGTCAGAGTTGGGCAGTATATGGCTTTATTCAGAGTTATAACGCAACAAAAGAGCAGCGTTATTTAGATACTGCGATTAAGTGTGCGAATTACTTTATTGGCGAAGCGAAGAAAAATGACTATAAAGTAAAATGTGATTTCTGTCAGCCGGAGTGCGATGAACTTTATGATTCGAGTGCGGCGGCTATTGCATCGTGCGGATTGCTTGACATAGCAGAAGCGACAGGCGACAGAAAGTACTATGACGAAGCAGTAAAACTTCTTGATGCTTGTGATAAGAATTTCTGTCCTTGGGACGATGAAAATGATGAGGCACTTTTAAACTATGGTTGTGAAATGTACTCAAAGCATGAGCATTTGGCTTTAATTTACGGAGATTACTACTTCTTTACTGCGGTTTGCAAAGCAGTTGAATTAGGTAAAAATTTTAATTAATACATAAAAGGGGAATGAAAATGTTTAGTTTGGAAGGAAAAGTTGCACTTGTAACCGGTGCATCTTACGGTATTGGTTTTGCGATTGCTAAGGGATTTGCAAAAAATGGTGCGACAATCGTTTTTAACGATATCAAGCAAGAACTTGTTGACAAAGGCCTTGAAAGTTATGAAAAAGAAGGCATCAAGGCTTATGGTTATGTTTGTGATGTTACAAATGAAGAAAAAGTTAACGAACTTGTTCAAAGAATAGAGAAGGAAGTTGGGGTTATTGATATCTTGGTTAATAACGCAGGTATCATTAAGAGAATTCCGATGTGCGATATGACAGCCGCAGAGTTCAGACAGGTTATAGATGTTGACCTCAATGCTCCGTTTATCGTATCTAAGGCAGTTATTCCTTCGATGATTAAGAAGGGCCATGGTAAAATTATAAACATATGCTCAATGATGTCAGAACTCGGCAGAGAGACCGTTTCGGCATACGCAGCAGCAAAGGGCGGACTCAAGATGCTTACAAGAAACATCTGCTCTGAATATGGTGCATATAATATTCAGTGTAACGGTATCGGACCGGGATATATCGAAACACCTCAAACTGCACCTCTTCGTGAAAGACAGCCTGATGGTTCAAGGCATCCTTTTGACGCATTTATAGTAGCAAAGACACCGGCAGAGAGATGGGGTACAACAGATGACCTCGTAGGACCTGCAGTATTCTTAGCATCAGATGCATCTAATTTTGTTAACGGACATGTATTGTATGTTGACGGCGGTATTTTGGCTTATATAGGAAAGCAACCGCAATAATTTTACTATAATAAAAAAGGGGTTGAACAACTTGATGGCAAAAACAGCAGATGCTGCGGTTGTTAAAAAAGAAGAAAATGCTTTTGTGCATTCATTAAAAAAGAATTGGCAGTTATATCTTATGCTCTTACCTACACTTGTCTGGTTTGCAATATGGGTTTATAAGCCAATGTACGGTATTTTGGCAGCGTTTCATAAAGTAACAAACACTAACATAAGAAAAGGTATTTTGGGAACTCCTTGGGTGGGTCTTGAAAATTTTAGAACCTTCTTTGAGGCTACGGATTGTTGGAAAATAATCGGGAATACTTTACTTATTAATTTTTACAGTCTTATATTTTTATTTCCGCTTACCATTATAGTTGCTCTTTTACTTAACGAAGTAAGGGTTAAGTGGTTTAAGAGTATAACACAGACATGTATGTATCTTCCGCACTTTATTTCAACGGTTGTTGTTGCAGGTTTGGTTATAGCACTTCTTTCTCCGTCAACAGGTATTGTTAATAAAGCCCTCGGAACATCTACATACTTTATGATGGAAGAAAAATGGTTCAGGACGATCTTTAATTCTATGCAGGGTTGGCAGGGAACTGGTTTCGGTACGATTATTTATACATCGGCACTTTGTTCTATTGACCAAGGACTTTACGAAGCGGCAGCACTTGATGGTGCGAGTCGTTGGAAGCAGACAATTCATGTAACGCTTCCCGGAATTTTGCCAACGGTTTCTATTATGCTTATTTTAAGAGTAGGAAACCTTTTAAGCCTCGGTTCCGATACAATTCTTCTTTTACAGAACGGCGGAAACAGGGCAACATCGGAAGTTATCAGTACTTATGTTTACAACAACTCAATCGGTGGCGGAGGGGACTTCTCTCTTTCAACGGCAGTTGGGTTGCTTAACAGTTTAGTTTCACTTGTTTTGGTTATAATGGCAAACAGAGTAAGTAGTAAACTTAACGATGCATCAATTTGGTAAAGGAGGAAGAGTAAATGAACAGAATGACACTTGGCGAAAAAATATTCCAGATTTTCAACTATTTTTTGATGTTGCTCTTTATATTCATCACTCTTTATCCGGTTTGGTATGTTTTGGTGGCATCTTTTTCAAGTGGCACTTCGGTAAATGCGGGTTTGGTTACATTTTGGGTAAAAGATTTCACATTGTCAGCATACGAAGATGTAGTTAAAAAGCCTGAACTTTGGATAGGATATGCAAATACGATTTTCTATTCGGTATTTGGTACTTTACTTAATATGATTCTTACTATGACTGCTGCTTATGCACTTTCAAAGAGAAGATTAGTTGGAAGAAGAGCATTTAACATTTATCTTAATCTTACAATGTGGTTTGGGGCCGGTATGATTCCCACTTACTTGAACATCAGAAGTTTGGGACTTTTAGATTCAAGAATAGGTCTTTTGCTTCACGGTGCGGTATCGGCTTACTACATAATTCTTATGCGTTCCTATTTTGAGAGCGTTCCTACGGAGATGGAAGAGTCGGCTCTTATTGACGGAGCAAGTGATTTTAAGACATTTGTTGATATTTACATTCCGCTTTCGGTACCTGCGATAATGACTCTTACACTTTACTATTTCGTAGGTCATTGGAATGCGTATTTTTGGTCTATGATTCTTCTTACCGATGCTAAAAAATTCCCGTTACAGGTTTATCTCAGAAAGTGGATTGTAGAACTTAAAGCAGACGAGAATACAACTGTTGCGATGGATTATACATCAAAGAGTGAAACAACGGGTACCTATGCACTTATTATGATTGCTATTATTCCGATGCTTATCATTTATCCGTTTATTCAAAAATTCTTTACAAAGGGCATTATGCTCGGAGCGGTAAAGGGTTAATTAAGGGTTTAATTTATTTTAAATAAATGAAAAAAGGAAGGAAAACAATGAAAACAAAAAAAATTATCGCATTAGTCCTTGCCGTAGCACTTATGGTTGCAGTTTTTGCAGGTTGCGGTAAAAAGAACAGCAAGATTTCAGACGGTCTTGAACTTACAATTTTCATGCACTTCAACAATAGATTCGTATTTAAAGACGATTATCCGTTGTTTGTTGAAGCAGCAAAGAGAACAGGTGTTACACTTCATGCTACGGCATCCGAAGCTATTTCGGAATCGGCTACTGCATGGCAGACAATGGTTGTATCCGACACACTTCCGGACATCATTCACTATTCTTATAGTGATATGAATCAGTTCGGACTTGACGGAGGACTTATTCCTCTTGAAGATCTTATTAAGAAATATGCACCAAACATTCAGAAGTACCTTGACACATATCCGATTTACAAAGCAAGAGCTACTGCATCTGACGGTCATATTTACTGCATTCCCGGTTCACTTTCGGGACTTGATGAAGGTTCGTTACCCTCACAGGGTTGGGTTGTTCGTCAGGATTGGCTTGACAAGTTAGGACTTGAAGCACCTACAACAGTTGATGAACTCCATGATGTTTTAACAGCATTTAAAACAAAGGATCCTAACGGTAACGGTCAGGCAGATGAAATCCCGTTTTTCAGTCGTTTGTGCGATTACGACTGCATCATCAACCTTGCAGGCGGTACAAAAGATTGGTACACAGAAGATGGACAGAACTTAGTATACGGTCCTATGCAGGAAGACTACAAAGCAGGCGTTAAACTTCTTGCCCAGTGGTACAAAGAAGGACTTGTAGACAGAGAAATCTTCACACGCGGAAGTACGGCACGCGACAGTTTGTATGTTCAAAATAACGGCGGTCTCACACATGACTGGTTCAGTTCTACAACAAAATATGCCGATAAGTTTGCCAATGATGTACCGGGAATCAACCTTGTAGGTATTCTTCCTCCGAAGAATGAAAAAGGCAGAGTAGAAGAGTGGACAGGAAGAACTCCTCTTCATGACTTTGGTTGGGGTATTTCGGTTGACAACAAGCATGTTGAAGAAACAATGAAATATTTTGATTTTTGGATGAGCGAAGAAGGAAGTCGCCTTCTTGCATACGGTATAGAAGGTGTTCACTACACAATGGTTGACGGTGAGCCTATATTCACAGATGAAGTTTTAAGTTCCGGCGATGTTCCGGGTTACATGAGAGGTATCGGGCAGCAGGAAATTTCCGCTATCAATTCAATTGCTGCTGAATATCAGGGCATGAATGAAGCCGGAAAAGCAGCATTTGACTTGTACAAAGATGTTGTAAGACCTGTTCCCTTCATATCAAATTGGACAGCTGAGGAATCAGATGTTTATGATAAGTATTTTAATGATTGCAAATCTTTCGTCAACGAAAAGACTTCGAAGTGGGTTATCGGAAGTTCCGATATTGATGCTGACTGGGATAGTTATATCGAAGAACTCAAAAAGCGTCATATCGAAGATTGCATCAAAGCAAGAAACAGTGCTTTCAAGAGAAGCAACGGTATTAACTGATAATTATACTGAATAAAAAGAAAAATATTGCCTGCACTTTTAGTGCAGGCAATATTTATAGAACATGAGGAAAGTGTGATTTTATGAACAGCATTGAAATAATTACAAAAAGATTTTTAGAATCGTTTGATGATACATATAACGAAAATACGGCAAGAGAATATGAAACGCTTATGAATGATGACGGTTCGTTTAAAGACTTGTCGTATGATTGCGAAAGTAAGTTCATGTGGAAAAACTATGTACACTTTTCTCGTCTTACGGAATTTGCTTTGGGAAACAGAATTGACCTTGTTGAAAAAGGCATTGATTTTTGGTTTTTAAAAGAAAGAAAAGACCGTAATTGGTGGCAAAATGATATAGGTCTTCCCAAAAAGTGTGCATTTTTGGCACTATATACGAAAGACTTATTAAAAGAGGAAACGAAGGAAAAATTTAAGAACATATTTAATGATGATGTTTCTGACGAATGGACCGGGGCAAACAGAAATTGGCTCATTCAAAATATGTTTATAAGAGGATTATTTCTAAACGACAAAAAACTCATAGAAAAGGGGAAAAATTATATTGAGTCGTGCGTTTACATTTCAAAAGAAGGTGAGGAAGGCATACAACCGGACTATTCTTTTGCTCAGCACGGCACTCAACTTTACAGTAACGGATACGGATTGTCCTTTCTGTCGGAAACTTGCAAATGGGTGGCACTTTTTTCAGGCACCGACATGGCTTTTTCCAAAGAAAGTGTGCAAATCCTTTCAGATATGCTTTTAAAAGGCAACAGATATATGGTATATAAGGGAACTATTGATTTTACAACAACCGGGAGAAACATTGTTCGCTCTTTTGGAGAATACAACAACATCAATGGTTTGATTTATGCTTCGAAAATTCTTTATGAACAGACAAAAAATGACGAAATAAAGGCACTATCAGACTTTTTGGAAGGAAAAAGTGAAACTCCCGGTATTGAGTGGACAAAGTATTTTCCGTGTCTTAACTTTATGTCGCATTTTAAAAAGGGATATTATGCATCAACCCGCTTTGGGTCAAAGTATGTTCTTGGCACAGATGTTTGGGATGGTAAGATAATAAACGGTGAAAATATTATTGCAGGATTTATGGGTTGTTTTTTAACACAGTATATGGTTGACGGTGATGAGTACAAAGATGTTTTCCCTGTTTGGAACTGGGGACACCTTCCGGGAGTAACCTCTCCCGATATAGAACTAAACACCGAAAAAGGAGCGGTTATGAAAACCGAATTTGCGGGAGGAATAGCGGACGGCTCTTACGGAGTGTGCGGAATTGATTTAAAAGAAGGCTATGACGATGTAAAATTCGGAGGGAAAAAGGCTTGTTTTTATTTTGATAATGAAATAATTCAAATGGGAACTAAACTTTATTCAAACGCAAAAGAACAGTATAATACAACGCTCAATCAATGCAATTTAAAAGGAGATGTTTTTGCCGATGGCAAAAAACTGCAAAAAGGCGAGCATAAAGTAAAGGCAAAATCAATCTATCACAACAAAATCAACTATATTCTAAACGATGAAGCAGTAGTAAAAAATGAAGAATTTGAGGGAAGTGTTTCAAAAATTCGTCAGGTAAATCAAAGCGATGAAGAACTTATCAAAAAAGAACTCTTCTCGTTATATATTCCGCACAGGGATAACGATTCATACCTTTTTGCGGTTCTTCCGAATACAAATATTGACGAGGGAAGAAATTACGAATTTCCCGAATGCGTAAACCGTGAATCGGTGCAAGCAGTTTCTAAAAACGGAACAATTATGGCAGTGTTTTATGAAAAAAGCGAACTTGAGATTTCAGGTTATAAAATTTCTGCGGAGGGACCATGCTTTGCAATTGTAAAAAACGGCAAGGCAGATGTAAAATTTGCAAAAGGGTATAAGCCGACAGCAGTAAGCGTAGTAGAAATTTAACAGGGGAAGCAATATGGTAAAATATTTGATTGTTTATGCATTTGTGTTTTTAGCGGGATTTATTGATTCCGTTGCGGGGGGCGGCGGACTTATTTCACTTCCCGGATACATTTTGGCAGGGTTTTCCACTCGCATCGGGATAGGCACAACAAAACTTTCAGGTTTTCCGGGAACAATTGTTGCGACAGTAAGATTTGCAAAAGAAGGTTATGTAAGATTTGTTTTGGCAATTTATTGGTCGGCGTGTGCTTTTTTTGGCGGAATTTTGGGAGCAAAAATATCACTTTCTTTGGACGAAAACATTATAAAAAAATTGATGTTTGTCATACTTCCGATAGTGGCGTTCTTTATTTTGAAAGACAAAAAGACAGATGAGATTGAAAAAGCAGAGCCGTCAAAAATCAGACTGTATTTGGTCGGCGGACTTTGTTCAACGCTATTGGGTATGTATAACGGACTTTACGGACCGGGTACAGGGACATTTTTTATTCTTGCATACTCGTCATTAGTGGGATTAAGTGTTAAAGAGAGTGCCGGAATTTCAAAATTTGTAAATATTTTTGCAGACATATCTGCACTTTTGATGTTTTCGTTCGGAGGAACGGTCAACTATATGCTCGGAATTACCGCCGCACTTTTCGGTATGCTCGGAGGTTACTTAGGCTCCGGTGTCGTACTGAAAAACGGCTCGAAGATTGTAAAACCAATCATTTTACTTGTTTTGTTGCTTCTTTTTGTAAAAATGACAAGCGAATTGTATTTTTAAATTTTAAGTATTGAAAAATCAAATACAAAATATCACAAAGCTTTCAAAGTTACGCCATTTTGAAGGCTTTTTAACTTGACAAAAGATTTCATAGTGATATAATATAAACGAGTATTTGGACGGTGTTGTTATGAAGAAAATTATATTGTGGTTTCTCACAATTTCATGTGCAACAACAATATTTATGCTGTCGGGACAAACGGCGGAAACATCTCGAGGAGTAAGCCAAGGATTTACATATATGATTTTTAGTTTCTTTAAGGGATTCCGTTCGCTTCCCGTGAGCAGGCAGACAGAAATTGTATTAAATGCACAGCATATAATAAGGAAAATGGCTCATTTTTCCATTTATGCCATTTTGGGACTTTTAGTATTTTTGCTTGTCAGAAGTTACGGCGTAAAGTGTTTAAAAGCATTTATTGAATGTGCTGTTATATGTTTTTTATATGCTTCAAGCGATGAAATTCATCAAATGTTTGTAAGCGAAAGAGGCCCTTTGATTACCGATGTCATATTAGATACTGTCGGTTCTTGCACCGGAGCGATATTTGTGATACTTTTAGGAATGTTTTCTCGTAAAATAAGAGGTAGGCTGACAAATGGAAAAAGTATTGATTAAAAATTCGAAGCTCAATGTTTCTCGTCTTTGTATGGGCGGTTGTCCTATGGGTATGCATGGTTGGGGCGAAGTGAATAAAAGCGATTTGATTAAAGCGGTTCACTGTGCGTTGGATTGCGGAATCAACTTTTTTGATAACGCCGATGTTTATGGCTTGGGAGAGTCGGAAACAATCCTCGGCGAAGCCCTTTTTGGAAGAAGACAGGATGCTTTCATAGCATCAAAATTCGGTGTGTCGGTTACGAGTGAAGGAACGATTTATGACAATAGTTCAGACCACATAAAAAAATCACTCGAAGGAAGTTTAAAAAGACTTAAAACAGATTATATTGACCTTTATCAAATACATTATTTTGATGGAAAAACTCCTGTTGAGGAGGTCGTTTCGTGCCTTGAAAGGCTAAAACAGGAGGGAAAAATAAGATATTACGGGCTTAGCAATATCTACACAAAAGATATTGACTTAATAAAAAACAGCGGTGGAAAATTTGTCAGTTTTCAGGATCAGTATTCTTTGGCATATCGTGATAATGAATCCGATATTAAAGAAATACAAGACAAACTTTCTCTTACGCCTATGACATGGGGAAGTCTCGGACAAGGAATCCTTACGGGAAAATACGATGAAGATTCAGTGTTTAAAGAAAATGACAGAAGATCAAGAAGCACATATGTTAATTTCCATGGAGAAAGACTAAAAAAGAATTTAGAGATTGTAAAACTTTTAAAAGAAATTGCATTTGCACATAAAAAGACTCCCGCTTCAATTGCTATCAGGTTTATACTTGATTATATCGGTGATTCTATTGTAATTGCCGGGGCAAAAAACGAAAAACAAGTTATTGATAACAGAGAAGCTCTTGGATGGCACTTAGAAGATGATGAAATTAAGGCACTCGCAGAAAAAAGCGGAGGGATAAAATGAACAGTAAGGATTTAGCGTGGAAAATAAGACGCCATGTTTTAGATATGACAAATATATCGAGAGGTTCACATATAGCATCAGCGTTTTCAGTGGCAGACATTATAGCAGTGCTTTATAGCGACATTTTGAAATTTGACAATAAAAATCCAAAGATGAAAGACAGAGACAGATTGGTTTTAAGCAAGGGTCATGCAAGTGCAGCACTGTACTCGGCACTTGCAGAGAGCGGTTTTTTCCCTGTCGATGTATTAAAAACCCATTACGCAAACGGTGGTAAACTTTGCGGTCATGTTTCACACAACGGTGTTAACGGGATAGAGTGTTCAACAGGCTCTTTGGGTCATGGAATTTCGATTGCATGCGGAATGGCATTGGCGAATAAAAAAGATGGGAATAAAAACAGAGTTTTTGCTATTGTCGGTGATGGTGAGTGTGATGAAGGTTGTGTATGGGAGGCAGCACTTTTTGCAAACCATAATGAACTTTCTAACTTTACCGTCATAATTGATTATAATAAAATGCAAAGCCTTGACTTCTGTGAAAACACTGTAAAACTTGAACCTTTGGCGGATAAGTGGCGTGCTTTTGGCTGGAATGTAACAGAAGTTGACGGGCATAATCATGAGGATTTAAAAAATGCACTTTCAAAAGTTTCACAAAAATCCCCCACTGTTGTAATAGCACACACTATTAAGGGCAAGGGCGTTTCTTTTATGGAAAACAATATCCTATGGCATTATCGTTCTCCGCAAGGTGAAGAATACGAAAAGGCATTAAAGGAATTGGAGGAACAAAAAAAGTGAGAGACGCATTTGTAAGAGCATTGCTTGAAGCAATGAAAGAAGATAAAAGTATAGAGTTGGTAACAGGCGATTTAGGGTTTGGTGTGTTGAATCCGATAAAAGAAGTTTTTCCGGACAGAATCACAAATGCGGGAATCAGCGAACAGAATATGATGAGCCTTTCAGCAGGGATGGCACTTGAAGGGAAAAATGTGGTTGTATATTCGATAGGAAATTTTCCGACACTCAGATGCTTAGAACAAATAAGAAATGATTGTGCTTATCACAATGCAAATGTTAAAATCGTTTGTGTCGGAGGAGGATTTGTTTACGGAGCACTCGGAATGAGCCATCAGGCGACAGAAGACATAGCATCGCTTCGTGCAATTCCAAATGTTACGGTTTTAACTCCGTGCGACAAGTACGAGTCGTATTCTCTTACAAAGACTATGCTCAAAGAAAAAGGTGTATTTTATCTCAGGCTCGGTCGCGGCGGCGAAGAATTAGCACATGACGGCGAAATAAATTGTGAAATAGGAAAAGCTATAAAAATTAAAGACGGCACAAATTACACTGTATTTTCTTCGGGCGGGTGCTTTACAGAAGCAAAAAAAGCGGTAGAAAAGATGGAAAGTTTAGGACTTTCCACTTCGCTTTACACATTCCCGACCGTTAAGCCGATAGACAGGGAAGTTATTCTTGAATGTGCCAAAACAAGCAGAGTTATCGTAACCGTAGAAGAACACAATATAGTTGGCGGTTTCGGAAGTGCCGTTGCAGAAGTCTTGGCGGAAGACGAAATCCATTTGGCTCGTCTTATCAGAGTCGGTTTAAACGATACATTTGCATCTAAGGTAGGAAATCAAGAATACCTTAGAAAAGAGTATGGAATTGATAGTGATTCAATAGTTAAAAAAGTTTTGGATGCAATAGGCGAGAGTGAAGAAACCCTTCCAAAAACGCATATATTCCTTTCATCACCTCATATGGGCGGTGAAGAACTAAAATACATATATGAAGCATTTGATACTAACTGGGTGGCACCTCTCGGCAAAAATGTTAACGAGTTTGAAAAAGAAATGGCAAGTTATGTGGGTGGCGGTTACTGTGCTGCACTTTACGGCGGAACCGGTGCAATACATATGGCACTAAAAGCTGCCGGTGTAAAAAAAGATGACATAGTTTTTTGTTCAACGCTTACATTTGCTGCAACGGCAAATCCAATAAAGTATGAACACGCAATACCTGTGTTTATTGACAGCGACAGAGAAACTTGGAATATGTCATCCAAGGCACTTGAAAAGGCGTTTGAAAAGTATTCACCAAAGGCAGTAGTTGTTGCAAACCTCTACGGTCAGTCTGCGGATATGGACAGCATTGTTGAAATATCACATAAGCACGGTGCGGTTGTAATTGAAGATGCCGCAGAAAGTCTTGGAGCGGAATATAAGGGAAGAAAGAGCGGAACTATCGGAGATTATGGTATATTCTCCTTTAACGGCAATAAAATAATAACAACATCCGGTGGCGGAATGTTGTTTAGTAAAGACGAGGAAAAGATTAAAAAAGTTCGTTTCTGGTCAACACAGGCAAGGGAGCAGGCCCGCCATTACGAACATAAGGAACTTGGCTACAACTATCGTATGAGCAACATTGTTGCAGGTATAGGCAGAGGACAGATTTTTGTTTTAGATAAGAGAGTGGCTAAAAAGGGCGAGATATATAATTTATACAAAGAAGAATTTAAAGATATACCGTATATAGAAATGATGCCCGAGTATGAAACATCAAATCATTGGCTCAGTTGTATAACGCTTAAAGAAGGCTCACCTGTTACACCTCTTGATATTATGGTGGCACTTGAAAATAACGACATCGAGAGCAGACCTATTTGGAAGCCTATGCATATGCAACCGTATTACAGTGATTGTGATTATTTTACAGCAGGAGATGAAGATGTATCTCGCAGCATTTTTGAAAGCGGAGTTTGCTTGCCGAGTGATTCAAAGATGACAAAAGAAGAACAGCAAAGAGTAATCAGCACAATAAAAACTCTGTTCAGATAAAAGAGATAGGTGGGTATAAGTATGTTTGACATTCATTGCCATATACTTCCCGAGTTTGACGATGGAGCAAAGGATAGAGGTGTGTCTTTATCCATGCTTGAAAGTGCCAAAAGACATGGTGTGGAAGGAATTGTAGCAACTTCTCACTTTTCTTGCGGTGATGACATTGAAGAGTATTTGAGAAGACGAGATAAAAGGATAGATGCACTAAATGACTTAGCAAGGTTTCTCAGTATTCCGGTTACTGTTTATAAAGGAGCGGAAGTATTGGTGAATGACGACATATTCTATGCCGGAGATTTAAGAAGACTTGCCATAAACGAGGGAAAATATATTCTTTTGGAATTTCCTTTTTTCAATATGACATCAAACCGGTTTTTCAGGTATATAAATGAGGTTAAGGAGTGGGAACTTACTCCTATAATAGCACATCCCGAAAGATATACTTGGCTTCAGCATGACGGCGAACTTTTATCGGTTATTGCAGACAGTGGAGTTTTGTTTCAAATAAATGCGGATTCGCTGTTTGATGAGGGTAGTCGTGAATCGCAACTTGCCAAGCATTTGTTAAGACATGATATGGCTTCGTTTATAGCTTCTGATGCACATTCTGCGGGGGAAAGACAACATAGGTTTTATCGCTCAAAGGAGTTTGTGTCGGAAGAAAAATTTCATTATCTTACGCATATTGCACCAAAGAGAATATTAGATGGAGAAACTGTAAAACATATATGAAACGGAGGCTTGCTATATGAATGCGACAGAAAAATACGAACTGTGGTTAAAAAAAGCGGTTGTTGAAGAGGACATAAAAAAAGAACTTGATGAGATAAAAGGAAATCAAAAAGAAATTGATGAGCGTTTTTTAAATGATTTGGAGTTTGGAACGGCGGGACTCCGTGGCATAATGGGGGCAGGAAGCAGTCGCATGAATGTCTTTACTGTTCGCCATGCAACGCAAGGAATAGCGGAATATATTAAAAGTATCGGCGAGGAAGAAAAAGGCGTTGTCATTGCCTATGATTCAAGAAACAGGAGTCGTGAGTTTGCGATAGAAGCCGCAAAGGTTCTTTGTGCATCAAATATTAAGACTTATGTGTTTGAAAGTTTACGCCCCACACCTGAACTTAGTTTTGCACTCAGGCATTTAGGCTGTATATCGGGAATCAATATTACTGCAAGCCATAACCCAAAGGAATATAACGGATACAAAGTTTACGGTGATGATGGAGGACAATTAAATCCAAACGCCGCAAATACAGTAATAAATAAAATTAAAGAAATTGATATTTTTGACGGCGTAAAGACAATGGACGAGGAAACTGCAAAAGAAAAAGGACTTTTGACTTTTGTCGGCGAAGAGATTGACTCGATGTATCTTATGAATGTTTTTTCGCAGTCTGTGAATAAAGATGCAATCAAAGAAGCAAAAGACTTTAAAGTTGTTTATACACCGTTTCACGGTGCAGGAAACAGAAGTGTACAGAGAGTTTTGAGAAAAGCGGGGATAAGAGACCTTTTGGTTGTGCGAGAGCAAGAACTTCCTGACGGAAACTTCCCGACAGTAAAAAGTCCGAATCCGGAAAATCGAGAAGGCTTTAAACTTGCGATAGAACTTGCGGAAAAAGAAAATGCCGACATTATAGTAGGAACAGACCCTGACGGGGATAGGCTCGGGGCAGTTGTGAAAGATGATAAGGGCGAGTACATTGCACTTACGGGAAACGAATTAGGTGCACTTTTAGGAGAATATATTCTTTCCGAAAGGAAAAGACTCAAAACACTTCCTGATAAACCGTTTGTTGTAAAAACTGTTGTTACGAGCGAACTTATTCGCAGTATTGCAAAAGAATACGGTGTTATGGTTAAAGAAGTGCTGACCGGGTTTAAGTTTATTGCAGATGCAATCAAAAAGAGCGAAACTGACGGTAGCGGGGAAACTTTTATTTACGGTTTTGAAGAGAGTAACGGTTATCTTTCAGGTTCATATGCCAGGGATAAAGATGCGGTTGTCGCAACGCTTTTAACCGTTGAAATGGCGGCAAAACTTAAAAACGAGGGCAAGAGCGTTTATCAAAAACTAACAGAGATTTATAAAAAGTATCAATTTACTGCTTCGGGCGTTGTAAATGCTTATAAATACGGCGTTGACGGTCCAAACGAGATTAAAGCGATAATTTCCGGAATAAGAGAAAATCCGCCCAAGGAAGTTGCAGGCATTAAAATTACAGGGGTAAGAGATTACGACAAAGAAACTATAATAAGAGAGAATAAGACTTTTCCTACCAATCAGCCAAAGACAAATATGCTTTATTTTGAGTTGGGTGAAAACGGCTGGTTTGCACTTCGACCGAGCGGAACGGAACCTAAATTTAAAATTTACCTCGAATATAAGGGAAATACCATGGAAGAAGCACAAGAAACTCTTTCAAGGATAACCGAAGAGGTAAGAAAAATAGCAAATGTATAACAAAATGCAAGCACGAAAGTGCTTTCATTTTGTTATACTGTTTCATATAAACTTAATAAACCTTATGGATTTAAAGATATAACTTCCTATCGGTCTGTTTTTTGCATCAAATGTGTGAGCACAAATAAGAGTTGAATTAACAGAGTGAAAAGGGCTTTCTTTAACGATTATTCCGGCATGCGAAAATTTTATACCGTCAAACGATAACTGAAATATATCGCCCATTTCAACATCTTTGATTGATACTTCTTTTGCATTTTCATTCTTTGTCATGTAGTCGTAAAATGCCTCGACTGAAGTCCATGACGGCGAGCGGTCATTCAGATTGTTGTAATACCAACCTAGGCCGGCGAAATTCATGGGTATTCCGCCCGAAAAGACACACTGAGAAACAAAATTTGTACAATCACCGCCCAAATCATCAAAATTGTAGTAGGTTGGATTTCTGTCCATCGCCCATTTTAAAGCGTATTTTACTGCATTTTCACGATTATAACTCATTTATCACCTTTATCAGCGAATCGCAAAACAAATCCGCTCCTTTCATTGCTTCTTCAAGCGTATTTCCGCTCGTTCCCACTTCAACAATCATGGCTCCCGGTGCAGTATGACCGTTAAAACGGGATTTTCTGAGATTTATGGGTCTTGCAAGTGATGGGTAACTGTCAACCATACTTTTTTGAACTTTAAGTGCAAAAGATAGGTTTTCATGCCAGTTAGGGTGGTTAAGACCGCTGCCGCTTGTACCTATCACAAGCATAACTTGTGCAGATTTTTCCTCACCGATATTACAAACTGCCTTAACTTTTTCGCCGCTTTGATTTTCTATGTAATCACGATGAATATCTAATATAATTTTTATAGATGGATTTTGTTTAAGATTATATTCTATGGAATTAAGTGCTTTTTGATAACTTCCGTTATATGAGGGGTAGTCATTTGAAGTTTCATCGTGAATAACTCCTATATTGGCATTTCTAAGTTTTTCTTCAATCACATTTCCCACCCGGACAACATTAAAATTTTTGTCTTCGGTGCGGTCAGTGTCGGTAGGGGTATAATTAAATGTTTGTGTCGGGGTATAACTTTCACTCGTGTGAGTATGGAGAATTAATACAAGTGGTTTATTGTCAGTTTTTGCAAATGAAACGGGAGCATTTAAAAGCGATGCTACATCTACTGTAAAATCGGTTTGATTGTTTATGTATATTCCGTCTGTTGAAGTATAGCCTTTTTCGGATGTTTTTTGATATGTTTTTTCGTCAATGCTCTGAGGTAATATTTCGGGAATTTCTTCTTGGACTTTAAGAGTGTTTTCATTAATTTCATTTGAAATTGCAATACTCGGCATTGTTGCAATAAAAAGGAGTGTCGGGGAAAAAGACACCTTTGGCATTTTTGATATTTGAGGAATACTCATACAAATGGATGCTTTCATCAGAAGTTCAGAACCTTTTACAATAGATGTATTTGAAATAGAAAAAACAAACCCGAGCAGAACGGACAGCGATATAAAAAATGTCCTTATAATTATGTTTTTAGACAAGACAAACATGTTAAATTTCTTTTTCATTTGGCTCCCTCCAATACAGTATATTTGTCCAAGCACAAAAAAAGAACGAGCAATCGCTCGTTCTTTTTTTCTCTAATTAGCAACAGAAACCGAAAAGTTTGCATAAGAGTTGAAGAATATTACAGCACATTATTGTTGTCCTCCTTGTTACGCCACAATTATATAGGTGGCACTATTTCCGATATATTAAGAGCTCTTTCGGATAATTTAAGTATAGCATATAAAAATCGGAAAAACAAATGTAATTAAAGGAAGAACTACCTTAATTCAGCACCTAACTCTTTTGACAAATTACTTAAAATTTTGTCAAATACCGTGTTAACTTCACTGTCGGAAAGGGTTTTATTTTCACCGCGAAGTGAAACAGAATATGCAACACTCTTTTTACCCTCCGGAATCTGCGAACCTGTGTAAACATCAAAAAGTTCGATAGAATCCAAAAGGGAAGAAGAACACTTCTTTATTATTTTTTCAATTTCCGAAACGCATATATCTTTGTCAAGTAGCATTGCAATATCACGAGTTACCGCAGGGACTTTTGAAACACTCTTGTAACGCTTATTGTCGGAAGATGCCGAAAGCACCTTGTCAAGTTCAATTTCACAAACAAAGCATTCACAAGGTATTTCAAAGTTATCCAAAACATCGGGATGAACCGAATAAAGTTTTCCCGAACTCTTTGTGTTTATAAGAATTTCAGCACTTTTACCCGGGTGGGCGATAGGCTCGGGAGAAGCCGTAATAAACTCGTAGTTCTTGATAGAAAGTTTGTCAAATAACTCTTCGACAGCACCCTTTACATCATAGAAATCTACATTTCCGTATGCACCGAGAGTTATTATTTTTTTCTCGTCTGCCAAGTCTTCAATTTTATCTTTCGGAAGATATATTTTACCTATCTCAAAGAATTTAACATCTTTGTTTTTGTGATTGTAATTTCTGGCGAGAACTTCAAGCATACCCGGAACGGTAGATGTTCTCATAATGCTCGTGTCTTCTCCGAGAGGGTTTAAAATGCTGATATAATTTCTTTTGCTTTCGGGTGCTTTTATCATATCAAGAGCCTTGGGAGAATAGAAAGAGTAAGTCTTTATCTCATAGTAGCCTTGGGCACACAAAGTGCGTTTTACAAGATTTTCAAGTTTTTGAACTTTGGTAAGACCGCCACGGGTTGCCTCTCCGGAAAGAAGTGTTGAAGGAATTTTTCCGTATCCGTACATTCTTGCAACTTCCTCGGCAACATCCGCTTCACCTTCAACATCACTGCGGTAAGAAGGAACTTCAATTTTATCGCCTTTAATTTTAAAATCAAGAGCAGTTAATGTATCAGCCATAAACTTGTCGTTGATATTTGCACCTATGAAATTGCGAATGTAGTCTGTGCGATAGGGAAGAATGTTCGGTGTGTGGTCGGAATTGTCAATGTCTATTAAACCGCCCACGACTTCGCCCGCACCAAGTTCTTCAACAAGTTGGCAAGCACGCAGAACGGCAGAAATTGTAGTATTTGGGTCAAGACCTTTTTCGTAACGAGCAGATGACTCTGTTCTCATACCGAGTCTTTTAGCAGTAAGGCGAACACTTGAACGAAGAAAGTTAGCACTTTCAAATAAAACAGTAGCAGTATCGTCTTTAATGTCCGAGTTTGCTCCTCCCATGACACCTGCAACGGCAATCGGCTTTTTTTGGTCGCAGATGACAAGCATTGAGTCATCTAATGCCCTTTCTTCGTCATCAAGAGTTGTTATAATTTCATCTTTTAAAGCACGACGAACAACAATTTCGTTTCCGTCAATAAAACGAGCGTCAAAGGCGTGCATGGGCTGACCGTATTCAAGCATAACATAGTTTGTAATATCAACAATATTGTTTATCGGTCTTATGCCTGCACTTTTAAGTCTGTGCTGCATCCAAGAGGGGGAAGGGGCAATTTTAACATTCTTAACCGCCTTCATGGTATATCTCGGACAAAGAACTGAGTCTTTAACCGACACCTTAACCATATCAGTTACACTTCCTCCGGCAAGTTCTTTTACAGAAACTTTCGGAATTGAAAACGGAACATTAAATGTAACGGCACTTTCTCTTGCAAGACCTATAATTGAAAGACAATCAGGTCTGTTTGATGTAATTTCAAAATCTACAACGGTTTCTGAAACATTTAAAAGTTTTTTGACATCTTCGCCTACTTTGAAATCAGTCGGGAAAATGGCAACTCCGCCATCAACAGCACCGGGAACATCGGAAATATCAAGACCGAGTTCTTCGTGAGAACAGAACATTCCGTCAGAAACCTCGCCACGAAGATTACCGCTCTTAATTTTAATACCGCCATGAAGTACAGCACCCGGGAGTGCGACCGGTACAATATCACCGGCATTTACATTTTTTGCGGCAGTAACAACCTGTATCGTTTTTTCGCCAATATCTACTTGGCAGATGCAAAGAGAGTCAGCATTTTCATGCTTTTTGATTTCTGTAATTTTACCCGATACAACATTTGTGTAGTCGTTTCCTATTTCTTCAAAGCCTTCCACTTTACTGCCGGACATTGTCATTCTGTCGGAGTATTCCTTAGCGGAAACATCTATTGTAAGATAATCACTGAGCCAACTTAATGGTAATTTCATAAATAAACCTCCTAAAACTGTTTAAGGAAACGAAGATCGTTTTCCCACAAAAGACGAAGATCGTTTATTCCGTAACGCCGCATAACAACACGCTCTAATCCCATACCGAGAGCAAATCCCGAATAAATTTCGGGGTCAATACCACAGTTTTTAAGCACTTTCGGATGAACCATACCGGCACCTAAAAGTTCAATCCAACCTTCGCCCTTACATACACTGCAACCCTTACCGCCACAGACAAAGCATGATGTATCAACTTCGGCAGACGGCTCGGTAAACGGGAAGTGGTGAGGACGAAAAC
>JAZLFH010000010.1:0-5331 GCA_045615705.1 Clostridia bacterium | reverse complement strand
AGGGGGGGACTTGAACCCTAAGAGGGCTACGAGCGTAAAGAAAACGATTGATAATCGTTTTTAGCGAGTAGGTGCGTAGCCCGGTACCGAAATGCGAAGCATTTGGGTGGGCAAGCAGGCAAGATGCGAAGCATCTGTGTCCCGCCACTCCGACCAAAAAAAGAAGGATACCGAAGGTGTTCTTCTTTTTTTGTGTAAAAAAGGGGGGGACTTGAACCCTAAGAGGGCTACGAGCGTAAAGAAAACGATTGATAATCGTTTTTAGCGAGTAGGTGCGTAGCCCGGTACCGAAATGCGAAGCATTTGGGTGGGCAAGCAGGTAAGATGCGAAGCATCTGCGTCCCGCCACGAGTCACCAAAAATCCTCGTTCGCAAGAATGAGGATTTTTGGAAAGTAAAAAGTAATATGTAAGAGGGAAGAAGTAAGGTAAAAATCGCAAGCGATTTTTTTACTAAAAAGACCCAAGCCCTAAGAGGGCTACGAGCGTTCAACACCACCCACCGATTTATAGAAAATATCTTTTTTGTAGTCCAATCGCATAAAAAACACCCGGAAGGCTTGAACACATAGAGAATGTGTGATATGATGACTTTCGGGTAATTTTTATGCAATTGCTGTTTATTCGACACCTGTATGCGTAGGAGTCATTTTACGCCTGATTCTATGAAGCATACAGTGATACGGATTTTCGATACTGAAAGGAGAAAATACAATGAAGCGATTCCTGTCCGCAATCCCATATGATAAGATTGCACCCGGCGTACTGGTCGCCGTTATCGCGGTGGCACTGATCCTGCTTTTTCGTAAGGCAGGCATGTCCCTGCAGAAACAGACAGGGAAGCCCGCAACAAGAACGGTATATAAAACCGTACTGGATATCGTGCAGGTGCTGATCCTGTTGGGTGCGATCCTTCTAATCTTGGAAACTTTCGGGGTCAATGTCACATCTGCGATTGCCGGACTCGGCATTGTCAGTATGGTTGTCGGTCTTGCCCTGCAGGATGTCCTGAAGGATATAATCATGGGCTTTCATATTCTGTCGGATCACTTTTTCGATATGGGCGACTGCGTGATTTACGCGGGCGAAGAATGTGAGGTGCTGAACTTCTCCTTGAAAACCACGAAACTTAAAAGGCTCAGCGATCTGTCCGTGATCTCCGTCTGTAACCGGAATATTGAGGGGATCTGCTGTCTTTCAAATGTGCTGGAGTTGACCGTGCCTATGCCCTACGACACACCGCCGGAGGATGTGCGGGACGCTGTGCACGAGGCTTGCTGTCGGGTCAAGGACCTGGAAAAAGTTACGGACTGTCAGTACCGCGGTGCTTACACTTTCGGAGACTCCTCCATTCCCTATAAAATGTGGGTCTTCTGTTCGCCGTGCGATCGGGAGACCGTGCGGTTTCACGCCATGGCAGAGATCATCGACACTTTGAAAGCAAAGGGAATCGCCGTTCCGTTCAATCAGCTGGATGTCCACATGAAAGCGGACAGCTGAAAGCAAGTTTAGGCAGTACCTCTCTCGGCAAATTGTACATAATCGGTCGAAAGCCCTTGAAATTAAAAGAAAAATATGATATACTATCTATGTAAAATTATGGGTAAGGGAAATTATCCCCTTTTTTACGGAAATATCCCGCAAAGGGCTTAACAGCGATTACGGTTGATGCCAACGCCACGCCGGGGTGGTCGGCGAAAAATGATTGAATGAAAAAAACAATTATGTCCATGTTAAAAACACAAAAGCCCGCTATGAAAGTATTGTTCGTTTTCTACCTTATTCTTCTTGCGGCAGCACTTGTTCTTCCTTTTTTTATGTTTACCCGGAATATTCCTGCCAGCCTATTCGAAGTTGTTGCTGTTTGCACGGTTACCGGCTTCCTTGCGGTTCTTTCGGGATTTTTTTATGTATTGGTCGGATATAAAAAGAACGATTCTCTCTTTTTTAAGCTGTTCATGTTTCTCGTTTGTCTGGAAAGTGCTTTTACTATAGTTAAAGATATTATGATCGCACAAGAAATAGGCAGCACAAGTCCTGTTTCTGTTATACTCGGAACGATAATCTGCGTCAATCTTGTCATTCTTGCCTTTGCGACAGATCTCGGAAAGCAGACCTCTATCGGTCTTGCGGCGGCTGTTTTGGGTGTAACGATTATCAATCATGTAAGACTGCTTGTTCTTTATTTCAGTTTCTCTTCTGTAATAAGCACAGTCGTTCATCTGGCTCTTGCTCTGCTTGTCTTACTGCTTGTTCTCGGCAAATACCTCGACAAAACCGAACGCGGTACGAAATAAAACCTACATGCAAAAATCCTCATTCTTACGAACAAGGATTTTTGGAAGTAAAAAGTAATATGTAAGAGGGAAAAACCGTTTTAAAAATTGACTGGACAAGTTTTATTTTAAAGTTATTTTACAATGAAAAGACGAGCCTTTGGCTCGTCTTTTTTTGTGGCGACTAAAAGCGTGCAGAACGGACAAACTTAACCCGAAGGCATAGAAGGTACTCCGAGAGGTGAAGTTTGTTCGCAGCATAAAGCATAAGTTTTTAAAAATTCGTTTTTAACGAATTTTTTCTTTATTTTGTTTGAAAAAATAAATCTCTTAATCTGTGATTGTATAGATTTAATGTGCTTTATGCGGTCGTGCGTTTTTTACATAAGTTTTTTTGAGATGGGGCGTGCAATAAGGAGTAAAAGCACTCCGACACACACAAACACCCAAAACTGAACCGAGAACGAAAACCCCCTTGCTCCCATCAAAAGCGAGCATACAGCGGAAAGTCCTAACCAGATGCAAAAGTTTTTCTTAACTTTATTTTCAACAAAGAAAAACACTACCGAAATTAAAAGCCACATTCCCGCAAATAAAATTTTACTCATTTTTTGTCCTCGTCTTTAACTATTTCTTTCAATGCTCCCGCAAGTCCCGCAAGACTCTGTATTTCGGACGGAACAATAATCTTTGTTGCTCTGCCGTCCGATGCTTTTTCAAATGCTTCAAAACTTCTAAGTGTAAGTTGAGCCTTAGAAGGATTTGCTTCGTTAATAAGTCTGATACCTTCCGCTGTAGCGGTCTGTACCTTGATAATTGCTTCCGCTTCGCCGTCTGCACGCCTTATTGCGGACTCTTTTTCTGCTTCTGCACGAAGAATGGCAGATTCCTTTTCACCTTCTGCGACCAATATCGCACTACGCTTTTCACCCTCTGCTTTAAGGATTGCTTCACGCCTTTCACGCTCTGCCTTCATCTGTTTTTCCATTGCATCCTGTATTGCACGGGGCGGAATTATGTTTTTAAGTTCGACACGGTTTATTTTAATGCCCCACGGGTCGGTTGCTTCGTCCAATATTGCACGCATTTTTGTATTTACCGTATCTCTTGAAGTAAGAGTTTCGTCAAGTTCCATTTCGCCTATGATGTTACGGAGAGTAGTTGCCGTAAGGTTTTCAATAGCCATCATCGGACGCTCAACGCCATAGGTAAAAAGTTTGGGGTCCGTGATTTGGAAATAAACAACCGTATCAATCTGCATTGTTACATTATCCTTTGTGATAACTGCCTGAGGTTCAAAATCTACGACCTGCTCTTTTAAATTGACTCTTTTTGCAATTCTGTCGATAAAAGGAACTTTAAAGTGAAGTCCCACATTCCAGGTTGTCTGATAGGCACCGAGCCTTTCAATAATAAACGAATGTGCCTGCGGAACGATTTTAATGTTTGTGATGATGAGATAGAAAACGATGAATAAAACTATTGCTGAAATTGTAGTCGGCATTATAATTCCTCCTTTTTAATTACAACGGCTTTTACGCCTTCAATTGATTTTACCTTAACTTTTTCGCCTTTTAAAATTGTTTCTTCTGCTTTTGCACTCCAATATGTTCCGTTAACTTTTATTTGTCCTTTGCCTAAAATTAAATCAATATCTTCGGTAACGATTGCTTCTTTTCCGAGTATGGAGTCTGCATTGGTAGGAATTTTTTCTTTTTCCACATACCTTTTAAGAAAAGGCATGGTAAATACCAAAAGTATTACCGAAAGCACGAAAAATACCCCGATTTGAACTCCTATTTGCACATTAAACACCCCAAGCACACCCGAAACGAGTGCCGAAATTGCAAACCATATTGTTACGAGGTTTAGTGTTGTGGCTTCTATGACAATTAAAACAGCCGCCAAAAAGAACCAAAAAACACTCATAAAAATTCTCCTTTTTTATTCTTGATTTTCGGTATTTATTTCTTCTGCCTGCTCGTTTACATTTTCTTCTTCCGCTTCTTCCTCCTGTGCATCGGTTGAGGCACATGACACAACCGTTACACCATCGTCAAGACGCATAAGTCTTACACCCTTGGTACTTCTGCCGATTGTTCTTATTTCAGAGGCTTTAAGTCGGATAACAACGCCTTGCGAAGTAATCATCAAAATGTCGTGGTCATCGCTTACCGAGTAAATTCCCACGATTTTACCCGTTACATCGCTTATTTTGTAATTTCTTGTACCTTTACCGCCTCTTGTCTGTGTGCGGTATTCATCTGTGTCGGTACGCTTTCCGTAGCCGTTTTCGGAGACAGTCAAAAGTTCCTCACCGTCTTTGATTATGCACATACCGATTACATAATCGCCCTTTGAAAGATTTATTGCTTTAACGCCACGGGTAACCCTTCCCATGGAACGAACATCACTTTCCTTAAAGCGAATTGCCATTCCGTCATGAGTTGCAACAATAATGTCATTTTCACCGTTTGTAAGGCTTACATTTATAAGTTCATCGTCATCGTCCAAAACGATTGCGATAAGACCGCCTTTTCTTATTGTGTTGTAATCGGAAAGCGAAGTCTTTTTGATAATACCGTTTTTGGTTGACATCGTAAGGTACATTCCTTCTTCAAAGTTTCGAATGTCAATAACTGCGGTAATTTTTTCGTCCGACTCAATGGGGAGAAGGTTTACTATTGCATTTCCCTTTGCCAAGCGGGAAGACTCGGGAATTTGATAACCTTTCAGGCGATAAACTCTGCCCTTATTTGTAAAGAACATAATGGTTGCGTGGGTTGAGCAGGTAAATATGGTTTCCACAAAGTCCGCTTCACGGGTAGAAAGACCCGTAATTCCTCTTCCGCCACGGTGCTGAGAACGGTAAGCAACTGCCGGCATTCTCTTAACATAACCAAAATGAGTGAGAGTTATAACACTTTCTTCCTCTTCAATCAAATCTTCTATGTCAATATCGTCCGAGAAGTTTGAAATTTCCGTTCTTCTTTCATCGCCGAACTTATTCTTTATAACCGTGAGTTCTTCGCTTATTATTTCAAGAACAAGTTCAT
>JAZLFH010000009.1:0-30244 GCA_045615705.1 Clostridia bacterium | reverse complement strand
CTTATAATCGGACAAACAGCAGGAAGATTATTGTAATCGGTATTTATTACAACAATACCGCTTGCACTTATTCCTATCAGGTTTTCGTTTTCTTCTATATAATATTTCACCGTGCCCTCGGTTACTTTTATTTCAACCGTAGAGGGCAGGTGTCTTTTTATTTTTACTTTTTCTACATACTCTAAATCTTTGATTCTTCTTTTTGCAGATGAAAAATTAGTCCTGAATATATTTCCGCCAACCAAGATATTTGAAGTAGTTGCTATAGTATTTTCGTCAATTTTATTGTTCCCGACAATTTTTACTGTTTTAATGTTAAATATCGGAGCCGTAAAAAGTGTAATAACAGTGGCAATTATCAAGAGAAGGACAAATATTGGTGCTACTTTATTTCTTTTTTTTCTTTTTTTCTTTTGTTTCATTTCCTATTCCTCCCTAATATTTGCTCCTAAGGTTTTTAAATTTTCAGAAAAATCTTCATATCCTCGTTTAATATGGTGTATGTTTTCTATTATACTTTCTCCGTCAGCCGACAGCGAAGCACACACAAGTCCTGCTCCGCCTCTGAGGTCGGGAGCAAAAATATGTGCCCCGGAAAGTTTTTTTACGCCTCTTATTACGGCAACTCTCCCTTCGCACAAGATGTCAGCACCCATTTTTAAAAGTTCAGGGACGGTTTTGTACCTGTTTTCAAAAATATTCTCCACAATTATGCTTGAACCCTCTGCTTTCAATAAGGATGACAACAAAAGTGATTGTGTGTCGGTAGGAAATCCCGGATACGGCTGAGTTTTTATAACCGGCGGAGTCAGAATTTTCTTAGGTGCTTTTATATAAAGTTTATCCATAAATGTTTCAATTTCCGCTCCGCAATCTTTCAGAGTTGAAATAATAGCATCAAGATGTGCGGTATTCACATTTTCAAGTTGTATTTCACCGCCCGATGTCATAGCCAGGCACATATAAGTTGAGGCAACAATTCTGTCCGGAATAACGGTATGTTCAACACATCTGAGTGATGGTACTCCATCAATTAAAATGTTTCCGCTCCCTGCTCCGTAAATTTTTGCACCCGCATTTATCAAAAACCTTACTAAATCTGAAATCTCAGGTTCTTTTGCCGCATTTGTTATAAGGGTTTCCCCTTTTAATTTCACAGATGCTAATATCACATTTTCTGTTGCCCCCACACTTGGAAAGCTCAGATGAACTTTTCCCGAATGTGCATTTCTTGCATCTGCATATATTATTCCTTCTTTGTCTTCTATCTCAAATCCAAGTTCACGAAGTGCTTTTATGTGAATATCAATAGGTCTTTGCCCAATTTCACAACCGCCGGGATATGCAATCTCCGCTCTTCCGCTTTTAGTTAAAAGAGCCCCCAAAAAAATAAAAGAACTTCTTATTTCACTCATCATTTCATCCGGAATTTTAAAACTATGTAGATTATCCGGATTTATTGTAAGGTCGTTGTTGTTAAAGTTTACATCACAGCCGAGTTGTTTTGCTATTTTAAGAGTTGAATGTACATCACTCAGCCTTGGGCAGTCATGAATTACACTCTCTCCATTGCACATAATTGATGCTGCTATAATAGGTCCTACCGCATTTTTGGAGCCGTGAATTCTAACTTCTCCATTAAGCGGAGTCCCGCCTTCTACTACATATTTTGACAATGGCTCACCTCCAAAGTGTTCTGTTACATAATATGCATCAGCACACTTTGTGGTGTTTTATAAGGTCAGTTCTTTCATAAAGTGATATATGTCTTTATTGGCGGTGCGAATTCCCAACTTGCCTGCTTGCGTTTTCATACTTTCCAATATCTTATCATCAGATATTACGCTTTTTATTTCGCTGAACAGACTTTCTCCCGTAAGGTCATTTTCAAGAATCATTTTTGCAGCACCGCTATCGAGTAAAAGCCGTGCGTTAAATTCTTGGTGATTATGTGCGACATTTGCACTCGGTAAAAGTATTGCCGGCTTTTGTAACGCACAGATTTCGCTTACCGTAATTGCTCCTGCCCTTGAAACAACCAAATCAGAATTTGCCATAGCACTTTTCATATCTGAGATATACGGCATAAGTTTTACATTTTTGGGTAATTCTATTTTTTCTTCTTCAAGTTTTTTCATGAAATCAGAAAAGAATCGCTCGCCTATTCCCGCAATCAGATTAAAGTCTTTAATAAAGCCTTTTTTAAGCATCTCATAGATTGCGTTATTAATTCCGCCCGCACCTAACGAACCGCCGAACATAAGCACGGTTTTTTCTTTATCAAATCCGTATAATTCTTTCAAATCTTCTTTATTACCGTCAAAAAGTTCTTCTCGTATAGGATTTCCCGTCAATTCAATTCTTTTCGCTTTCAGCATTTCTCGTGTTTTTTCAAAACTTATTGCAGTTATATCCGCTTTTTTTGCAAGCATTTTTACTGCTAAACCCGGAAAAACATTTTGCTCATGGACAATTACCGGAATTTTTCTTTTTATTGCAGCCAAGGAAGCAGGAACGCACACATAACCGCCGGTTGCCAAAACTATATCAGGCTTGAACTCGTCAATTATTTTTCCCGCATCGCTTTTTGCTTTTACCATCATATAAAAAAGTTTTGCATTTTCGAGAGAAAGACTTCTTTTTAGCCCCATTATCTCAATATTTTTAATTTCGTATCCCTTTTTAGGTACCAAACGGTTTTCCATGCCCCGTCTTGTGCCGATGAAAAGAAATTCGCTCGGTTCTTTCTCTCTTACATAATCTGCTATGGCTATTGCAGGATTTATATGTCCCGCCGTGCCTCCGCCCGAAAGAAGTACTCGCATATTACTAATTCTCCGTTTCTTTTATAATGACGGTAAAATCTCTTAACATAAAAATGTAAGAGATTTTTTATATTCTGTTCTTTTTTCTGTTCCCGCTTCGTGAAATATTTAAAAGTATACCAAGACCGCACAGGGTAAATACCATTGAAGAACCGCCTGCACTAAACAATGGTAACTGCATACCGGTTGACGGTAAAAGATGAGTTACAACTCCCATATTAATTATTGCCTGAATACCTACAACACAAGTTATCCCAAACGCAGTCAGCATTCCGAATTTGTCAGGTGCTCTCATAGCAACCAGAATCCCTCTCCATACAAAAAACACAAATATAAAAAGTATAAAGACTGCTCCTATAAATCCCAATTCCTCACAGGCTACCGCAAAAATGTAATCGTTTCTTACTTCGGGAAGGTAAAAATACTTTTGTCTGCTCATTCCGGGACCTAATCCGAAAAGTCCTCCCGACCCGACTGCATAGAGCGATTGCTTTACTTGGAAACTGCTTTCTCCCGTTCTGTCTAACCATGCTGTCATTCTATCCATTCTGAATCCCGAAAGTGCCGCAATTAAAACCGCAGCACTGCCACCTGCCAAAACTGTTAAAATAAGTTTTTTGTTAAGCCCTGCCACAATCATCATCAAAACAGGAATTGCACAAAGTACAATTGCCGCACTTAAATGTTTTTGTAAAAGGCAAAGTCCGAGTATTACCACAAGGGCAATTACAGAACCTTTAAGTCCTGTTCTTATATCGTTTATGTCAATATTGGGTTTTGATAAATAACCTGCAAAAAACACAATTACAAGATATTTTGAAATCTCGGAAGGCTGAACATTAATACCTCCTATTGCAATCTGCCGTGTTGCTCCGTGCGAAGCAAATCCGAAAAGCACAACGGAAAGCATCAGGACAACCATAACGGCAAACGCTTGTTTGTAGAACTTTTTATACAATTTATAATCTATCATTGAAATTACAGCCATTCCAAGCAATCCTGCACCTGCGTAAAGTAACTGCTTTGCAATTGCCGAAAAAATACCCTTGTTTGTTTCCGCATAAGGAATACTTGCGGAAAACAAAACTGCAATACCAAACACAAGCATAACTATTATGCCTGATAGAAGCCAAAAGTCCACTTGCCCTTCACTCTTTAATTTTTTAGCCAAATCAAATTCCCCCTCCAAATCCGAAATAACTTATTGCACAAAGAAGAAGAGTAATTAAAGAAAAGACTAATACTACTTTTGTTTCGTGCCAACCGCACTTTTCAAAATGGTGGTGAATGGGAGCCATTTTAAAAACTCTTTTTTTTCGTGTTTTGTAACTTGTAACTTGTATTATTACGGAAAGTGTTTCCATAACAAACACAAATCCCGAAATGATTAAGAAAATTTCCGTTCCCGTTACTATGCTTACGGCAGAGAGAATTCCGCCTAAATAAAGACTGCCGGTATCACCCATAAATACTTTTGCCGGATAAAAGTTAAAAAGCAGAAATCCAAGAACACCGCCGGCAACAGATGCCAAAGTTGATGCAACAAACGGCATTTTCAAAATGTTTGAAAAAATAATAAAAAGCAAAATCACAATTATACTTATTGACGAAGCTAAACCGTCAAGTCCGTCAGTTAAATTTACACTGTTAACGGTTGCAAGCATAACAAATATAACAAAAGGTATGAAAAACACGCCCAAATTGATAGGATTATCATAAAAGGGAATGATAATTTTCCTTGTTTCAAGGGCGAAGTACATATACACTGCCAAAGCCGTGCTGACTATAAACTGTGCCAAAAATTTTTGAGATGCACTAAAACCCATATTCCTTTTTTTTACAACTTTTATGTAGTCATCAAAAAAACCGATAGCACCGAAAAGTATTCCCGTAAGAGTTATAATAAGCGACCACTTTTCATGTGCAAATGCAAGAGTGGTAATCGTTGCCGAAGCAATAAATATAACTCCGCCCATTGTAGGCGTACCGTTTTTTTGTTGATGTGACGGACCACCTTCAAGAATTGTCTGACCGAACTTTAATTTTCTGAGTATCGGTATCACAAAAATTGCTATCGGTATTGCAAGTACAAATGCAACAACAAAAGAGAATACAAAATTCATATTCCTGCTCCTTCTTAAAGAGATTCACATATCTCTTTAATTATTTTTCTTTCGTCAAATTCTATGGTTTCATTTTTAAGTATTTGATATGTTTCATGCCCTTTTCCTGCAAGTAATATAATGTCGGACTCACCTGCCATATCCATAGCGTACTTTATGGCTTCTTTTCTGTTTAAGACGATGGTATATCTGTTTTTTTCTACCTCTACGCCCGTCAAAATGTCATTAATTATCGCCAATGGCTCCTCGTTTCTCGGGTTATCACTTGTGATAATAGTGAAATCTGACATTTCTGTTGCAATTTTTCCCATTTTAGGTCGTTTTGTTTTATCTCTGTCGCCACCGCAACCGAAAAGTGTTATAAGTTTTCCTTGTTTAAAGTTATTAATTGCTTTAATTACATTTTCAAGTGCATCGGGAGTATGAGCATAGTCAATTATTATCGTATACGGAGTTTTTGCATAAACCACTTCCATTCTGCCCTTTACCCCGTGTGCAATTACAAGTCCTTTTGCTATGTCATCCATGCTTAATCCCAAGAAACTGCACACACAAATGGCAGAAAGTGCATTGTATACTGAGAACTCACCCGGTATTCCGAGTCTTACCTGTAAGTTGTTCACATTAAATATAACGCCTCTTGCACTCATTTTTATATTTTCCGCCATAACATCCGCATTTTTCTTAATTCCGTATGTCTTGACCGTGCCTTTTGAAGATGCCTTCATAACCGAGAAGTACTTATCATCTGCATTTAGAACCGAGTATTTGCTGTGTGAAAACAGAATTGCCTTTGCTTTGGCATATTCGTCCATTGTTTTATGAAAATCAAGATGGTCTTGGGTAAGATTTGTGAAAACTCCTGCTTCAAAATCAATCCCGTAAACCCTATCCAGGACAAGGGAATGGCTGGAAACCTCCATTATGAGATAATTAACACCTTTTTCGACCATTTTTGCCATAATCTCGTGCAATTCCAATGATTCCGGTGTAGTTCTGTTTGCCTCGTATTCTTCTTTGTCTATGATTATCTTGTTTGTTCCTATTACTCCGCTTTTGTAACCTTTTAATTCAAGTATTTCTCTTATAAGATATGTTGTTGTAGTTTTACCGTTTGTTCCTGTTACACCGATAATTTTAAGTTTATCCTTAGGATTGTGGTAAAAATTACTTCCTATAATTGCAAGTGCCTTTCTCGTATCTTTGCACCTGATACAGCATTTCCCTTCAAAGTCCGTTTCGCCGATAACCGCAACAGCACCATTTTCAAAAGCTTTATCAATATAGTTATGTCCGTCTGTTTGATAACCTTTTACTGCAACAAAAATGTATCCTTCCTTAACTTTTCTTGAATCGTACGCAACACCTTTTATTTCTATGTCTACGCTACCTTTTGTTACGGTGTATTCTATTCCTACGAGCAATTCTTTCAGTTTCATTTTTACCTCTCTAATCTACATCTTTATCAATAAAGTCAACATATATAATGCTTCCCGCTTCTACGCTGCTTCCTGCCGCCGGACTTTGGCTGACCGCCACAACATTTGGGTTGGTTGTGCCTGATGCTCCGCCGCCGGTAACTTTAATGTTAAGTCCTGCCGATGATAATGCACTTTGTGCAGCACCTATTCCAAGTCCTATTACGGACGGGACGGTAATAGAACTTTGAGATACATTTGAATCTGTGTAAAGTATTACAATAGCATTTTTGTGAAGTCTTGCACCGGGCTTGGGTATCTGATTTATAACCGTTTGACCGCTACCCTTAACAGAAACTTTAAGTCCTGCCGAATGTGCGGAATTTTGTGCTTGTGATACACTTTTCTCACGAAGTTCGGGAACTGTTATATCAATGCCGGCTGACTCTTCCTCGCTATATTCGGGTTCATAGCCGAGATAACGAAGTGTATCTTCAAGGATTTTACCTACTACGGGTGCGGCAATCTGACCGCCCATATTAAGTGAGCCTGACGGTTCATCAATCATTAATAAGCATAAAACTTCCGGGTCATTTGCAGGAGCAAATCCTATAAATGAAGCAATCTTTTTCTTTTCGCTTCTTATTCCTTTCTCACTTGTACCCGTTTTTCCGCCTATTCTGTACCCTTTTACATAGGCACCTTTTCCGGTTCCCTTTGCTACAACAGATTCTAAAATATCACGCATTGTAGCACTTGTCTGCTCAGATATAACTCTTCTCACCATAATCGGTTCAAAGTTCTTCGTTATGTTTCCGTTTTGGTCCGTGTATGCTTTTACAATCTGAGGTTTCATAAGTTTTCCACCGTTTACAACAGCGGAAAATGCCGAAACCATTTGAAGAGGAGTTACATTAAATCCCTGCCCAAACGATGCGGTTGCAAGTTCAACTGCGTTAAAATTTGCCCTTTTATGGAATATTCCGCTTTGTTCACCGGGAAGGATAAATCCTGTTTTTGAATTTAATCCAAACGCCTTAAAATACTCGATAAATTTATCTGCACCCAGTCTTTCTCCAACTGCCATAAATACGGGGTTACAAGAGTTCATAACTCCTTCGTAAAATGTTTCCGCTCCATGTCCTGCGGTCTTCCAACAATGTATGTAACTTGTTGCCACTTGCTTTCCGCCGGGACAGAAAAATGTGTCGTTAACACTTACCACGCCCTCTTCAAGTGCAGCAGATGCCACAATCGCTTTGAATGTGGAACCCGGTTCATAACTATCCGAAACTGCCTTGTTTCGTCTTTGTTTTTGTCTTGCGATGGATAGTTCCTCCGCGTATTTATCCCCCGACAGTGTTTCAAGATACGCTTTTACTTTTTCTTCGGTAATTTCGTTATAATTGTTTAAATCATAATCAGGCTGAACTGCCATAGCCAATATTTCGCCTGTTTTTGGATTGATGACTATTGCCGATGCCCCTGCAAGCGGATTGTTATCTAAATAAGCGGTACGAAGATGCTTTTCGACATAGTGCTGAATTACTTCATCTATTGTCAAAACCACATTTTGCCCATTTTGTGCCTCTTCGTAACTTTCATATTCATAAGGCATGGTTATACTTCTTGCATCTTTTGCAGTCTGTATTCTTCCGGCTGTTCCGCTCAAAACAGAGTCAAGAGTCCTTTCAATTCCTTCAAGTCCTTGATTATCCGCTCCCGTAAAGCCTATAATATGTGATGCAAAACTTCCGTAAGGGTAGTATCTCTTTGAATCTTCGGTAAACTCAATCCCCTCGATTTCCATTTCTCTGATTTGATTTGATACATCTTTTTCAACTTTTCTTTTTATAATTATTGACTGCCTGTTAGGATATTTATCAAGTGTTTCACGGAGCCAGTTCTCATCTTTTTCTAAAAGTTCTGTGCAAACTTTCTGAATTTTTTCCGTATTTTCCGATACTCCGGACTTTTTTAACTCTTCTTTTTCTTTTTTTAAAACCATTTTAGGATTTATAATTACCGTTTCTGCAGTTGCACTTTGTGCAAGCATTGTCATATTCCTGTCGTAAATGTTCCCTCGCATTGCAGACACGGTTTTTTCTTGCAGTTGTTGTTGCGATGCCTTTTCCTTATAGTATGCACCTTTTATTATTTGAAGATAAAAAAGACGGCAACACAAAAGTAATGCAAATCCCAAAAAGATAGCAAACAAAACATATATTCTCTTTTTCATTGATGTCTTTTTCATACTATTTCCTCAATTATCTCTAATATGCAAAACGAAGAATGCCCCCATTTGGTGCACTCTTGTTTGTTTTTACATTATATATCTATGCACTGTATTCTTTTTCAATACAAATATTGCAATATTGACCCGAGTTTTGAAATGAATCCCTTCACTACATTTTTGCTGTTTGACGACTTTACAATTTCGCCTTTGCTCTCTATTTTATGAGAAACATATATGGTTTGGTTTTTTTCCGGGCGATGCATTCCCAGTTTTTCAGTTGCAACCTTCTCAACATTGTCAAGGTCTATCATAGACTGAATACTGTTTTCTTTTTTTATTATTTGTGCTTCCAAAAGGTTGCTCTTTTCACGCTTTTCGTTAAGTTTTTCAAATTCTTTTGCCACAAAAGCATTCTGGCAAAGTGCGGCAAAAGCAACAATGGCAACAAAAACCGTGAACGCAACAAACCTCTTCTTCATACGCTTTCTTTCCAGGATTCTACGCTTTTTCTGTGCCAAAAGTTTTCTTCGTTCTTCTTCTGCTCTTTGTTCAATTCGAAAATCATCAAGTTTGTATGCGTTCGATGAATTAATGTACATGGTTTCCCTTCCTTTCGGCAACTCTCAGCTTAGCACTTCGTGAGCGTGGATTGTTTTTAATTTCTTCTTCTGTCGGTATTATAGGTTTCTTTGTTATTATCTTTATTTCTTCTTTTTTCCCGCAAACGCATATCGGAAGTTCTTTGGGACACTCGCAACCTTTTGCAAGTGCGGAAAACACATTTTTTACTATTCTGTCTTCAAGTGAGTGAAAAGTTATCACCGAAATCCTTCCTTTGTCATTAAGAGAAAGCAGTGCATCCTTTATCGCATCACTTAAAAGTTCCAACTCTTTATTTACTTCTATTCTTATCGCCTGAAATGTTCTCTTAGCGGGGTGTGGTCCATCTCTTCTTGCATCCTTGGGAATTGCGGATTTTATGATTTCAACGAGTTCACCCGTTGTTTCAATTCTTTTCTCTTTCCTGCTCTTTTCTATAAATTCGGCAATTCTCTTTGCCCATCGCTCTTCACCGTAAGAAAAAATTATGTTTTCAAGTTCTTTTACCGAGTAGTTATTTACAACATCTTTCGCCGTAAGGGTATCCTCTCTGTCCATTCTCATATCGAGCGGAGCATCATTCATATATGAAAAGCCTCGGCTTTCCTCATCCAACTGAAAAGATGAAACTCCAAGATCCACTACAATTCCATCAAGACCTTTAAGGCTTTTTTCTTCGAGTATTTTTTTTATTCTTGCGTAGTTTGAATGAACCGGGAAAAAACGGTCTTTGTAGTCTTTAAACCTTTCTTTGCAACTGTTTATTGCATCCATATCACGGTCTATTCCTATGACCGTTCCTCCTCTTTCTAAGATGAGTGAGGTGTGTCCCCCTCCGCCCAAAGTGAAGTCTGCATATATCTTGCCTTTCTCCACATTTAAAGCGTCTATTGCTTCATTTAAAAGGACTGTGGTATGCTTGTACTCTTTCATATTTTAAAAAGATATTCCGTCTAAACTCTCCGCCGCTTCTTCGGGAGAAAGTTCGTTTTCATCGTTAATATAACTGTTCCAAGTATCTTTATCCCAAATTTCAAGTTTGTTATAATCGCCTATTATTACAACCTCTTTGTCAAGATTTGCGTGAGTCCTGAGCGTTGGCGGAATTAAAAATCTACCCTGCTTGTCCGCTTCGCAAGGGCAGGCTCCGGAAAGAAAAATTCTCTGTATTCTGCGAGCATTCTTTTGGTTTGAGGGAAGTTCGCCAAGTTTTTGTGAAACCTTTTCCCATTCGTCATTCGTATAAACCGAAAGACAGTTTTCAAAGCCTTTTGTGATTACAAAAGTGTCGCCGAGTGCATCACGAAAACGAGCAGGAATTATTACTCTGCCCTTAGAATCAATATTGTGAATAAACTCACCCGAAAACATTTTTGCTCACCCACTTTGTTCCATTTAGTGGCACTTTTCTCCACTACATTGCTATTTTACAATACAATTACAATAAAATCAAGTCTTTTTTTCAAAATAATTATATTTTTATGTATGATACAAAAAAACGCTGATTTATCGCACTTTTATTGCACAAAAAAAGTGCTTTAAAAACGCACCCGGACTCATAAAGCACATAATATACAAAAAAACATTGGTTTAATTATAGTTTAAAGACTAATGTAAAACTTAGTTTTTAAAATTTTAATAAACCAATGTATTATGATTCTAAAAAACTTCTTATCCAGAAGTATCTTTGTATGTCTTAAATTTTTTGTTACACATACTTTTTATAATATTTTCAAATAAAAAAACAAGCCGTGCAATGCACGGCTTGTTAAGTTTAAACTAAAATTATCTTGCGTTTGATTTCTTTGCACTTTCTTTCCAAAACGCCCAGAACGGAGCAGATATAAACAATGAAGAATATGTTCCTGCCACAAGACCGATAATGATTGGAAGTGCAAATTCTCTTATATCGGAAACACCGAAGATAAAGAGTGAACCGATCGTGAAGAGTGTTGTAAGTGAACTGTTGATTGCTCTTCCGTATGACTGTCTGATTGATGTGTCTGCAATCTCGGTAAAACTTGCTTTTCTCATCTTCTTACCGTTTTCACGAACTCTGTCGAACACAACGATTGTTGCGTTGATGGAGTAACCGACAATTGTAAGAATTGCTGCAATAAAACTTGTGTTAATGGGGTTACGGAAAATTGCATAATAACTAAACATTATAAGCACATCATGGCAAAGTGCCAAAACCGCTGCACTGCCCGACTGAAGGTCAAAGCGAATCCAGATGTACAAAAGCATAAGTGCTACTGCAATCAAAATAGAATAGATAGCATTTGCAACGAGTTTCTGGCTGACCGTCTGTCCTACCTGGTCAAGTTGAATTTTGTTCGAGTCGATAGAGAAGTTCTCCGACAATGCTTTTCTGACTGCTGTTCCTTGTTCGTTCGTAAGTTCGAGCATTGTTACAAGAATTGTCTGATTATCGCCTTCGCCGGCGGTACGAATCTGCACGCCGTTAGACTGATTTGTACAATCTGAGATAATAGTTCTGATTTGGCCCTCGATTTCCGGTGTGTACTCACGATCTATATCTATCTCAAACTCTGTACCACCCTTAAAATCAATACCAAGGTTAAATCCCTTAGGTGTAATTGCTACGCAGAAGATTATCCCAACAAGGATTATAATTGCGGGGATTGTAAAGAAAATTTTCTTGTTTAATGAAGGATTACGCATTCTGCTTGTCCTCCTTTCTTAATGAAGCACCATAAAGCGTAGGATTCTTTACTCCAAATCCAACGATTTGACGAAGTAAGAATCTTGTCAGCGATATAGCAGTAAGCATACTTAAAACAACACCGATAAAGAGTGTTACTGCAAAGCCTTTGATTGTACCCGTACCGAAGATATACAGAACAACTGCCGCAATAACCGTTGTAATGTTTGAGTCGATAACCGCCGAAAGTGCACGGTGGAAACCTGCATCAACCGCTGCTCTTACAGTCTTGCCTGCGTTGAGTTCTTCTTTAATTCTCTCGAAGATAACAACATTGGCATCAACAGCCATACCTATTGAAAGAATTACGCCTGCGATACCCGGAAGTGTAAGAGTAATTCTGTATCCGCCTTTAATATAAAATCCTGCAAGTATCAAACAAAATACTGTTATATATGCAACCAAACTGATGTCTGAAACAAGACCCGGGAGACGATAGAACAACAACATAAGGAGCATTACGAGAATAATACCGATAAGTGCTGCTTTAAGTGATGTTTCCAAAACGCCCTCGCCAAGTGTTGCTCCAACACTTCTGTTTTCCACAACTTTAAGTCCGAAAGGAAGTTGTCCGGAATTTATAAGTGAAGCAACATTCTTTGCTTCTTCAGCTGTGTAGTTACCTCTGATTATACATGTTTCACTGTCGATAACTTCTTCAACAGTCGGGCTCATCTGAATCTGGTCGTCCAAAACTATGCTAATATAGTTTTTATTATCAGCCTGTCCCGCGATAGCCTTTTCCGTTGCAGTTTTAAATGCACTTCTTCCCTGCTCTGTAAGAGTAAGAAGAACATAATATCCCTGATTGTTGCCGGTGTTGTCAACTGCACCGTAAGTTGCCTCTGCGGACTTGATGAAATCCTTAGAGCCTGTCATAACCTCTTGATTATCTGCATCAACGAACTGTAATTTTGCTGTGGCACCGATGATTTCAACTGCCTGGTTGGAATCTGCAACATTGGGAATTTCAACTCTGATATTATTGTCGCCTTCTCTTGAAATAGATGCATCAAAATATCCTTGTCCTTCAAGACGGCGGCGGATAACTTCCTCTGCCGCATCCATATCGGAAGCCGTTGCCTTTTGATTTTCTTCAAGATCGGGAGCAAATACAAGTATTGATCCTCCGACCAAATCAAGCCCCTGTCTTATACCAAGGTCTTTGTCAAAGATGCTGGGCACTCTTAAACTGCCGATAGAAACATCAAATGCTGTTACATAAGCGATTCCGGCAATGATAGCCAGCACCAGCACAAATGAAATTATGCTTTTTGCTTTCATTGTGTTTTCCTCCTTAAGTTTATATCAACATAACAGCACAATTATACAAAGTTTTTCTCAAATAGTCAACCTTTTTTTGGCTTTTTATTATAGATTTAACTTTTTTACAGGTTTTTTATTTACCCCTATAATTCCGCCTACCATACCTAAAATTGCACCTAAAAGCAAATTAAAAGGATTGATACTGAAAGACGAAAAAAACAAGATACCCAAAACATATATGACGACAGCATAAACAATCCCGCCCAAAAGTCCTATCACTGCACCGTTTTTCATTCTTTTTACAGAAAACAAAAAACCGCAAAGTCCCATCGAAATATAGTTTGCCGTGTTAATTATTGCGGTAAGATATTTTTCCTCCAAGTTGGTGTAAGATGCAACGATTGAAAATATAACAAGCACAGTAAATGTAAACAGCAATGAAATTAATACGCTTTTCACATACATCATCGGTCTATGTTGCACATTTTGATTTTTATTCATAAAAAATCCCTCCGAAACATTTATATTCCGAAGGGTTTTTTTATATTCTTTAAAATTCCTTGTTCTTTTTGTCTTTCTTCTTGTCTTTCTTTTCAGGTTCTACTGTTTCATAAACATATTCATACTCTTCATCATCTTCTTCATCATGAACGGTAAGGACTGACTTAATTGCAGTCTTTTGAAGTCTGAGTTTTGTTCTGTCCGCACTTGTTTCAATTGTTACCTCATCCTCTTTGATTGTAACGATTTTTCCGAGTACTCCGCTTATTGTTACAACATCATCTCCAACCCGCATTGAATCAATCATCTTTGAAAGTTGCTTCTGTTGTTTTTTCTGCGGACGGATAAGTATAAAGTAAAACACTGCAATAATTACAGCAAAATACAATACTGTTCCGATGATTCCGCCACCCTGCTCTGACATATTAATCTCTCCTTTTATTGTTGCGAAATCATATATTCCGCACCTTTTTTCGCTGCCGAAAGGACTGATTCCCATTTTTCATTGTCTTCTCCGGCATCATATACAAGGCAATACAAATCATTGCCCATATACCCATACTCACTCATATCAACTTTTACGGCATAAATTCCGTTTTCGTTTGAAAGACCTTCTTTTGCACCTTCAAGAGGCAAGAAATTGGCTTGGCTTAAAGCATATGCTTCTGCAAACTTGCCCTCAATTAGGAACAAAGAATTTTGTCCCGACAAAAATAATGTTTCCGCCTTCTGTTTTAGATAAAGGACTTGATTTGCATCTCCGCCAATAGTATTATCGACAAAAAGGGCCTTTTCCTTCTTGTCGCCGTTTACATCGCCGATATATGATGCAAGTTTATCTGTAAACGGCTTCGCTTTTTCGGTGTCAAAATAACTTTCTCCGATGTACGCTACAATTATGTCGGGTTTAACCTTATTTAACGCAGAAACAATCTCGACTGTCAAAAACACCACAACGACTATACCTATAAGCACATACCGTTTATAATAGTACCAAAAATTTTCCGCCTTTTTCTTGAAATTTTCCATACCAAATATCTCCTCGCCGTAAGGGATTATATCACAGACGGTATTCATTTGCAAGAATAGTTTTGTTAATTTTGTGTGTACAAATTTTTATATGTTGAATATTTTACCGCCACTTTTATTGCCTCTTTCATGCTTATGTCTGTCGCCGTTCCTCTTCCTGCGATGTCAAATGCTGTTCCATGGTCAACCGATGTCCTTAGCAAAGGCATTCCCGCAGTTATTGATATTGTTTTATAAAAATCAACCGACTTTGTTGCAATATGTCCCTGGTCGTGATACAAAGATAATACGCTCTTGTACTTTCCCGAAAATGCCTGGAAGAAAACCGAGTCCGCCCCTATCGGCCCTGCTACATTATATCCCATTTCTTGCAGTTCTAAAACAGCAGGAGTGATTTCTTTAACTTCCTCATCTCCGAAAAGTCCATGCTCGCCACAATGCGGGTTAAGTCCCGCCACTGCCATATCAGGGTCTTTTATTCCTAAGTTTTTCATTGCAATAAAACTCTTTTTAACACAATCTATAAGTTCGTCTTTTTTTATGTCTTTGCAAGCATTTATAAGACTTTTATGCCTTGACAAAAAGAAAACAAGCGTGTCGTTCAAAGAGAAAATCGTCAGCGGATTTTGGGTATTTGTCAAAGATGCAAAAATTTCGGTATGTCCTATAAAAGGCACTTTACCGCAGTTAAGAGATTCCTTATTTATAGGTGCGGTAGCGATGGCATCTGCTTTTTTTGATAAAACAAGTTCCGTTGCCTTTTTAATATACTCAAAGGATGCCACTCCGCAAGATGCATTTACTTTACCTATTTCAAATTCACTTAGCGAAATATTTTTTAAATCAACAACATTAATTATACCGTCTTGATAAATTCCGTTTTTTGTGTCTTCAATCACATTAATTTTAAGGCGTGGCATATTAAAAAATGTCATAGCATTTTTTAAAACCCTTTTATCGCCAACTACCGCTACACGGGCGATTTTATTTATCTCTTCACCTAAGGCTTTTATGATGATTTCGGGTCCTATACCTGCCGGGTCGCCCATCGGGACGGCTATTATCGGTCTGTTCATATTATCACCTTTAAAAATTGCCCTGCATTTGCAGGGCAATTTAATGTTTAGTTATCAGTACAACTTTGCCCCCGCGGGGATATGATTATCTACCATAAGAAGATGGAGTCTTTCTTCGTCTTCTTCTTTATGAACCGCACTTAAAAGCATTCCGCAAGAGTCAATTCCCATCATTTGTCTTGGGGGAAGGTTGGTTATTGCGATTAATGTCTTCCCGACAAGTTCTTCCGGCTCATAGTATGCGTGAATTCCGGAAAGGATTGTTCTTTCCTTGCCTGTTCCGTCATCAAGCGTAAACTGTAAAAGTTTCTTGGATTTTAAAACCGCTTCGCACTTTAAAACCTTTACCGCACGAAAATCCGATTTTGAAAATGTGTCAAAATCAACCTCATCTTTAAACAACGGCTCGATTTCAACCTTTGAAAAATCTATTTTTTCCTCTTTAACAGAAGATTTCGGTCTTTCTTCCTTTTTGGGGGCTTCAAGCGGCTTCATTGTCGGGATTACCTTTTTGATTTTTACACAAATCTTCATAATCCTTCAAAAACCTTCTGTTTAGCCATTTGTTTGATATTGCTTTTTACATAAGTTTTCATAAACCTCCATAATGTTTGCATTAAATGGCGTAAGTTTTGGCGTAAATGGAGTAAATCCGTTTACATTACCGCTTTTAAGTTTTGCTCAAAAGTTTTCAGTTCTCTCGTCTTAAACTCATTCGTTGCATCGGTGTAAATATTCATAGTAGTTTGAATATCCTTGTGTCCCAACACATCTTGCATAACCTTGATGTTCACATTCGTTTCACACATTCTCGTTGCGAATGTATGCCTTAACGAGTGGCAACTAAAGTGCGGAAGTAAGACGGGATTTTCTTCTTCTCTCAGTAGCACCTCATCATTACAATCTCTGATAATTCTGCGAATTGCTTTGTTTAATGTTCCTTGATTTTGTGTATCGCCAAACCTATTTATGAATATGAAGTCTGTATAGCAATCAACAGATGCTCTGCATGTTATCCCAAGCTCTTTTTGATTTTGCTTTTCAAGCATAAATGCTTCTTTGACTATATCCATCATAGGAATTTTTCTTATACCGGATTTTGTTTTCGGTGTGTTGATTGCATAGGTACAGCTATTTTCACCATCTCTTTTGTAGAATACCAATGTATGATTGACATCAATCATCGATGATTCAAAGTCAATATCGCACCAACGCAAGCCTGTAATTTCACCGACTCTCATTCCGGTACCGAGCATTACCGCAAACACAGGATACCAATGATTGTACTTTTGATTTCTTTTTAAGAATTCCAAAAACATAGTTTGTTCTTCTTTTGTAAGAGCTTTTCTTTTTTCCTGTTCAAAGTTATGCGATTGCTTTAATTCCTTTAACATCTTGTCGGTAGGGTTTGTCCTGATATAATTATCATCTACCGCCATATCAAACACCTGATGCAGTATATTATGTATCGCATCCATTGTCGCAACTTTCATAACTCTGTCATCAACAAGCCTGTTGTAAAATCGTTTAACATCTGACTTTTTAACAGCCGACACTTTGTATTTTCCAAAGCCTTGCCTTACGAAAGTATTATACATATACTTGTAGTTTTGGAGTGTGTTGTCCTTGATACCTCTTTTTAAGTCGCACCACACATCAAATACTTGGTTTACCGTTATTTGCCTGGTTTCTGCTTTAATACCATCTTGAATATCTCTGCTAACTTCATCTTCTTTTTCACGCAGTTCGTTTAGAGTTTTCGCATAGATGGTATGTCTTTTTCCATCAGCAGACTGCCAACGATAAGCATATGTACCGTTTTCTCTTTGAGATTCTCCTTTTTTAAGAACAGTTCTGTTTTTGTCTATTCTCTTTTTTGTATTAGCCATAAGTTTCTCCTTTCCAACGCTCTGTATTGAAAAGGACCTTTATGCTACTGATATTATATCACTTTAGTCCTTTTAAGTCAACGAATACAGAGCATTTATTTTATATTGAATATTGCCTGTCTATAAATTCTTGAAATTTCTTCTTTTTGATAAGCCTTTTGCTACCTACCCATAATACAAAATCACAGTCTTCGCTGTCGGTCAAGGTGCGTAATTTGTGTATTCCGATATTTGAATACGCCGCTGCCTCTTCCAACGTCAAATTCATTTTCTCCCATAACGGAATTTCTTGCATATTACGCACCTCCTAACTTCCGTTATCGTTTTCTGAAACACCAAAACGGATATTGGCATATCCTCACAGGAATCTCACCTCCGCTCATTCTTGTGACCGGCCGTCCAATTCAGTGACGAGTTCAAGACGGGTGTATCATTATCGGCAATAACGGTCGTGGCAAGCGGATTGCCAAATCCGCTTTGCTGCATGAAGTTTATCGCTCTTGCGGATTTCTAATCCGCCGTCATCGCGCCTTTGCAGCCTTGCTCGCATTATCGCTTATGTATTTTGATGTTTGATATTCAGTTGTAAATCCACGATTGACTTTTATTTTTATATCGTGTATAATTGGTGTAGGGTGATTATAACACAACCAAAAATCAAAATGCAAGCGTTTTGCATTTATTGCAGAATTGGGATTTTTCAATCGTGGAATTGAGGTATTTTTATGATGTATCATGTTAAAAGAGCAGAAGAAAAAGAAAACAGGCTGATAAATTTTACAGTCTGCTTTTATGATAAATATGTTTTAATAGGTGATAAACGCTTTCCACTTGGTCAGTTGAGTTGTGACATTCTTTTGCTTTCAGATGAAAAGCTTGATAAACTTCGTGAATTGGCATTGTCGGTAAGGGAAAGTTTTATTAAAGATTGTCATAAATTCAAAATTGTACCCAAACACAATTTTGAAACCACATTAAAAAGTGTCAGAATATATTTTAAATACCTTTCTTTGTTGCCTGTGTATAATGAATTAGATGTTAATATAAAATCCGATTATAAATCTCTAAAAGAATATTTATTGAATCTTACTGCAGTTGCAACATATGATTATTTTGAAAAAGTAAGCGATATAATAGAGGCATTGATAGGAATTTATGATGAAATAATGTATTATAAAACATTTCTTTCTATTTTTATTGATGAATATTTGGATAAGGTAAAGAAACGAACTCCCGAAGAATTCAGCAAAGCCTTTTATAATTTTTTCGGTAATGAGGAATTATTAAACGAAATTCACGAAGAAATGGGTAATCCAAAAGTCAGATTTATTCTGAATCATCAGACTAGATGCGAATACACAACTTTTGTAAATAAGGATACTAATAAATATCAAATAGCCGAACGGTATGAATTTATAAGTTTGGTTGGTTTCATTGTTTCGGATTTTATGAAGGCATTAGCAACAGGGCATTCTATCCGCCGTTGCAAATGGTGTAAAGAGTTCTTTTTGGTTACAACAGCTGCTGATAAAAAATATTGTGACAGTCCTGCTCCAAATGACAAAAAAGGCAGACCTTGCAGTAAAGTCGGCCCTCACGGAAACGAACGAAACGCAGAAAATAAGCCGCCTTATCTTATAGAAGCACGCAGAACCTATGAACGAGCAAGAAAACAACAAGATAAAGGCATTATCACAAACTATGAGTATTGGGATATTTTAGGCGAAATAGATAGCATAAAAGAAAGCGTCAAAGACGGTAAAATCACCGCCGATGACGCCACGGAAATGCTTAAAAATATGTGTAGGGTGAAGAGGGGGTAGATTGTTTTTGAGAGTCCCCACGTAGAATGTCTTAGTACAAATATGTGTTTTTATTCTTCATTGTATCATAATCATATTTTCTTTACCAAACCACTCTTCGGCTTTTGCCGTCATACTCTCCTTAAAGTTAGGGCAATAAACAACCAAGTTTCTTTTAGCTCTAGAGCAACTGACATAGAACAACTTGTGGGTTCTGTCATATATGTTTTTGTTTCGCATCGTTCCGAGCAATTGCTCAAAATTATAAAGGTTCCAGTTTCCATTGTCTAGTATCACAAACACATCGTTAAATTCAGCACCTTTAATACCATGTTGAGTAGAATACGGTGAGTGTCTGTTAATGTATTCATATAGATTAACAAGTTCATTATATTTAATATTCATTACCTGAGCATATAGATCTTCATGATCAATAGCAAACTGTTTAAGCTTATCATCAATAAGACAAATTTTTGAGTCATGTGCAAATTGCATCATTTTCTGAACAGTTACTTCTTTCATATTTGAAAGAGTTTGGATTTTATCATAGAGTTCTTGTTTATCTTTATGATAGAATATTTTATAATCGGCTAATTTTATAAATTCATAATATTTCTTTGTTTGATATAATTGAATCATTTCTTGAAGCTTTAGTAAATGAGAAATTAGTTTGTCGGTGGAATCTCCAAAAATTCTATCTGTGTTTGTATATGCAGACAAAAAAGATTGAAAGTTGTACCTATGGGATATTAAACGATGTGTTAAATACAATTCCTTTGTGTTTTCAAAATCATCAAAATCCCATTTTTCAAATATAGGTTGTTGCTTTACAATATCAATGTCCGTATTGTTATATGAATATAAGAATGTGACATTGCCTACTAAGTTCGAATTTTCAGGAGTTTGTGTAATATCCGTTCTTATTCTATTTAATAGTTTGATCACATTCTCGGAGCAACGCCGATTTCCTTCAATCACAATCTCATCCAATACACCGTTATTAATATATTTTTGGACATCTCCAATACCGGTTCCATATATTGATTGCATCGGATCTCCAAACAACCCAATTAGTGTTTTGGGATTGTTGCTAATAAATGTTTCTAACAACAAAGAAATTATCAAAATGCTGGTATCTTGATATTCATCTACAAAAATATAATCATACTTATCTGCCAAAATCTTATTTATTAATGGATATTTTTCAAATAGGAACTTGCCTAACTTCAATACTTCATCATGAGAGATAATGCCTTCTTCTACTTTTAAGTATTCCTTATATTCAATGGTTTCAGGATGATAATTATCATGTGTTATTTCTTGCTCTCCAGAATATTTAATGCCAGTTCCTTTTGATTCTTTTTCGCTCGAAACAAGGTCAACGATAGCAGAAGTTAAATTGACTTTATAATTTCTGATTAGTTCCCAAACAAAGTTATGTATAGTATCAACAAATAAACCTTCAAAAGGGACTCTTTCTCTAATTTCATTGACTGCTACATTTGTGTAAGTGATGCACGCAACTCTAGCCTTTGGGTTATTAGAAAATATATGTTTCAAGGACTGAATTAGTGCATATGTTTTTCCACTACCAGCACCACCGTTGACCACAAAATTTTTATGGTTATCAATTTTTTCGAAAATTTTATCAAGGTGGGAGTTTACTTCGCCAGCCATTCTAACCCCTCCTTAATATATTCCGGTATTATCCAATTTGAAAAATCGTCATTGCTAAAATACAGAATATCCATAGCAAAGTCGCTTTTCTTATCAATGCATTTATCTGCTATATCGTAATAGGAGACCTTGCTATCTTTGATTTTATCTCTGTTTTTTAATCCTTTAAAATCATCTTTGTGCTGTTTAATAAATTCATAATTGCAATTAATAAAGGCATCTTCAAAGCTTCTGGCTTGGTACCGATTTTGCATTGTTTGGTAAGCAATTCTCACCAATCCCTTTGAATCAGGTTCCCATTTACCTTCTTTATTTTTTGCCAAAACCTTATCTGATTTCTTTAATGCTTTTAATTCCACAAACGGCACATCATTAAAGTAGTGATTCAAAGAGGCGTTACTGGTTCTTTCTCCGGAAGATACTTTGCAAGCTTTGTAATATCTTTTCCCATTAGAAGAAACTTGTTCTTTTGTTGAATCAATATCAGTTATTATCAATGCTTTAATCCCTAAATAACAGATAAATTCATCAAACACATGAGAATATGCACCAACTTCAACAACAGATATATTTTGAGACATCAATGGCACATACCCCTTTACATCTTTGTTGGCAATATCGGTTTTCATCATCATTGCATTTATTAGTATTCTTTCTGTATCACCTTCAACAAAAACAACCTTATCTGCAAAGAACATTTCAGAACGCTCCAATGTTAAATACTGCTTCAAAAATCTGAAGCGGCTTTCACCATCTGTTCCGGTGTTTGTCATTTCTATTTTTAAATCAGACAGGTTTTTTGAATATACAGCATCATTTTCACGATAGAAGAACTTAATTTTTTCAAAATCACTTTGCGACACAATATGCGACGAATGAGATGACAAAATCATTTGAAGATTTATTTCTTCATCGCCTTCTTTTCCTTTACGACCTTCCTGCAATTTTGCTTGAATATTTTTTATGAATACATACTGCATTTGAGGATGGGTGTGAGCTTCCGGTTCTTCAATATATAGTAGATTTATATCTGCTGGTAGTTGATTAGCTTTTGTAATCTTTCTAAATTCATCAATTTGAATGTTTATGTAAAAGATCATTGCAAAAAGATTCATATATCCTAATCCATTGTACTCTTCTGGCAGAAATTCGGTTTCCTTGCTGTATACTACATTCGCATTTTCTTTTATAACAGTAGATGCGTTTAACATGGATTTTACTGATAACTTTGCCTCTCCCTGTCCATACGAGAAGCGTTCAATGTCGGTTATTACATCTTTGAAAATTTTCTTATAACTTTGATCTAACTTTACATCTGATTCTTTTAATACCTCATCAAGCAAACTTTCATCCAGTAATTCCTGTCTTCTTGCTTCACAATATTTAACAGCTAATTTTGATAAAGTCTGACTTTTAGCTTTGGCATCATCTAAATTATTTACATCACGAATGGCTTTGATGTATTTGAAATTAATTATTTGCTGAATATCACTTTTATCTTTAATCTCAACATATTCATTGATACCAGCCGGATTAATGCTTTTAATTATTTGCTTAAAATACTTTAAGTGGTTTTTTTCTATATATTCACGGATGGTGAGTTTCTTTTTGTTTGCTTTACTACAATATGTAGTATAATCATTTACTGCATTTAAGTATAATTCATATGTCATTACATATTCAAATCGAATAATTGCAGTTCTGTCATTTGGATCCAAGGACATAAATATTTTTGACAAATTTCCAATATAATCCGTTTCGTTGTATTCAATATATATATTCAGTGAAATATAAAACGGACTATATTCTTCAGCAGAAAGAGTCACCTCTTTGTTAAACGGAAAATTGCTTGCGAGATATTTCTTGTTGAAATCATGAAATTCAAACGAGGACTTAGATTCGCCTAAAAATCTATCTAAAATACTAAGTAACGAGGTTTTTCCGGTATTGTTCTTACCAATAACAACAGACAGATCATCCTCTATTGTTAATACAAAGTTTTCTAATGCACGAAAATGATTAATTTCAAATTTTGTTATCTTCATAATTTCACCTATTCCATGTTATCTATTCTTTCTTTAGCATCAAGAAAAGCAAGGTACTGTTTGTACTTCTTGATCATTATATTCTTTACATACTGTTCCATATACTCAAAATCAGGTTCATTATTTTTGTTAATTGGGAGCATTATTTTTATCTTACTTACTCTCTTATTTGAAATAGATAACCCATGTCCAAAAAAATCGTGTAACCCAGATAAACAATTTGAAATAAATAATAATGAAAATTTATTCATTTCATCTATTATAGGCACCAATGCTGTTACATGAGTATCTAACGCCATACTGTGTGGCTGATAATAGGAAAGTCCTGCCCCACCGTCTCCGTCATTATTTAATGAAATGCAGTTTCCTCTCATTATTGCACCTGATGTATTAACAAATCCTTTCAAACCATTGCTATTTTTCTTTGCGGAAATTAAGGGAACATTACCGTTTTCAAGCATTGCCATATTTCCTTCACGCCCACGAATGGGTTGAAAAATATCTGTAATAGAAAAGGGTAGCCATTTCTTTTCTGCGATGTCAGAAATATCTTTGTATTCAATTGTAGATAGTTGTTTTTTTGCAAAATCGTTATATTTTGCAAGCTTTGTTTTACAATGAGAACTTATATATTTTGACATATAGTCATAATCTGGCTCAGTAGTGTTTTTTGCTGGAAGCATAACACGTTCAGATTTTAAGCGTTCTTCTTTACGTTTGTATCCAAAACCATATTTACTTCTATTCATATTTGAAGCAGTTGAAACAAACAAACCAGTTTGTTCATTTAACCAATTAGCATAACCACTTGATGTGTTAACAGTTGCAATAAATGGTGTCTTTCGATAAATCGATGATCCAACAGAACCTTGACCATCTCGAATAAAAGTAATACAATTAGGCTTCTGTTCTTTTTTTATATCTGGTCTTAAAAAATCAAGAACTCCATTGTTTTTGTCAGTCGCACCAACATATGGTATTCCGTTTTTTTGCTTTGGTTCATCTGTAGCCGAAGAAACCTTTCCACGCTCAAAACTATTAAAAATATCTTTTAATGAAAATGGTTGCCATTCATTTTCACTTAATTTTTTCATCATTTTCACCTTCCTCAAAAAGATACTCTCGATTTTGCATTATCATAGAAAATTCAAACGTCAAGTAATCGCCAATCGCCTTTTCAAAATCGGTGTCTGTTGGTACTTCATCATTGAAATAATAGAAGGAATGTAACCATTCGTCGCTTGCCTCAACCCTTGTTTTAACGCAAAACTTTGATTCTGCTTCTATTTTGTTGCTCCAAACATCAAGTAAATGTTGTTTTTTATCTTTTGCAGAATCTCCTTCAACAAGACCAATATGAGCTCTAACTTCGTAGCCATCGTTACGAAAGTCAATAAATTTGCATAATTTATCAGTTGGATGTGGCTCATTGGCTGTAAACACTGCAATTACCGGATTTGTTCCGACACCATAAAATGTATCAGTATTACAAGTAATAACGCCTTCAAGAGTATGATGTTTCATAATGTTTTCCTTGAAAGCTTGTTCATCTTTTGTTTTGCCGGTCATTGAAGACTGTGGGACAATAACCGCAGCTCTTGCCCCTTTTGTTAACGAGTCAAGCAAGTGCTCAACAAAAGACAATTCGTATTGAGACGAATCTGCTTTGGTGCCTTGAGAATATGGAGGATTCATCATTCCTACAGTTGCACCCTTCAATTGTACCTCAGCCGGATTTTGTTTTAGAAAATCCTCACATTTAATATTACTATTTCCATCATCTCTTAAAATCATATTAGTAGCAGCGATTGCAAACATATTACTTTGGAGTTCAAAACCATGCAATTGTTTTTTCTTTATATTTTTCCGTTTTGTTTGATCAGTTCCTGCTTTATCAAGCATATGGTGCATTGCTGCTACAAGAAATCCTGCAGTACCACAGCATGGGTCGAGAACAATATCATTTGCTTTAATATCAAGCAGATCACAAAACAAATCACAGACATGTCGAGGGGTTAATACTATACCTAGAGACTGACCATCTCCACCCGAATAACTCATAAATTCGCCGTAAAATCTACCGATAAAATCTTCGCTCGAATTGAGATATTTAATATTATCAAAGACATTCTTTTTGAGAAATTCAGTATAATATTTTAATGGTGTTTTTTTCAATCTTTCGTCAATTTTATTCAAACGAGCACTATTTTTAATAATAGCAAATTCACTCATTAATTTATCACGTTTGGCATCCGGCCCGACATTGGATGACTTTAAACGGCGTTCTATAGCGTTATATATTAACTCTCCATCTGTAGTTGTATCGTCACCTAGTAAATCGCCTATTTTGAAAAACTTGTCATCTAATGCTAATAGTATTCCAGAAACTACTAATGGTTTATCCTGATCTTTTAAAGAACCATATGTACGTAAATATTCATGTAATTCAGCCGCATCCTTTAATATGTCTTCTGTTGTCTTTTCAACATCAGTCTTTTCATTTAAAACGTATCGAGTGTAATATTCCTCAATATTGTCAGCAGAAAAAGAAGTAAAAGATTCAATGTCTGGTAATCTTTTATAGCCTTCACGATCATCTACATATAGGGGTGTAATCTTATGGTGCTTTTCATTGCCCGAAACTCCTATTGCAAAAACTTTTCTGAAAGAACTATTCTGGGCAATATGTTTTGCATAAAAATACGCTCCGTTCACAGCAAAGTCAGCAATGTCTTTTTGAGCCGTTGAAATGACTCCTGTGTCTGTTAGTCTTTCATGTTTAGATAAATCAGCCTTATCTTCAATTACAATAATAAATCCTTTAACAACAGAGACAAATTCTGGGTAACCAATGTTACCGGTGCCTCTCTTTGAAGCGGTTTGTAAGGCTTCGTTAAGTTCTTTAACATCACTACCTTGTGCATCATACTTTATTTTACAATCATCAAGTTGTCGCGCAACCCATAAGTCTGTTTTAACTTCTTTTTTTGCCATATAAAACACCCTCCTTAATCATAACCACTTTGTATCGTACGCAAACCATCGCTTGATATGCTTGTTTTTTTCTATCGAAGCGACATAAGGCTCTGCCAAAAAAACTTTTATCATTTTCAACACAGTTTCAAAATCGTCTGTTTTTGTATTGATTTTCTTTGTAAACGCTTTCCATTTCTTCTGCATTGCAGCATCAGAACCAAATTCACACATCTGTTCAAACTGTTCTATCGTAAATTTATGATTTCTGTTTTCAAAGGTTTTTCTCATTGCTTCTGTCAATGTTGCACCATCAAAATCAAATTTATTGGCAAGATAGTAAATATCGTAATAATCTTTCATTCTGCTTGAAAATTCCATAAGATTTAGTATCGCATCAAGCTTTTCTGCAACGGTTGTTTCAAGTGAATATGTATTTACAGTTGGTGAGTCAAAATCTGCGAGTTGGGTGGGTATTTTTCTTTTAACAGTTCCCGGAATGATAATATCCCCAACGCCAAAATCTATTCCAAACGGCGTTCTTGTGTTTTTGATTCGTGCAACAATATCTGCGTGTATTCCGGGATATTCTTTGTTTATTGAAATCGGCATAATGTTCTTAAATTCAAAAACTATAAAATCATTTTCTGTTTTTGTATCGATTATCTCTTTGATTATTTCGGATAGTTTTTCCGGAGTGTTTGGGAGTTGCCTTAACAAGAAATCTACATCAACCGTAACTCTGCTGTCAAAGCTTGTAAGTGTATATAAAAACAAACCGCCTTTTAAGACAAAATTGTCCGAATATTTAGAATTGGAAAGACGTCTTAAAAATTCTTCTTGACAAAATAATTGCATACAAAGTTGGTTGCTTCTGCCTGTTTCTTTTGCTTTATTTTTAAGTTTTGCCAATACCGATGACGCCACATCAGCCATTTAACAGCACCTCCATTAATTCCATAACTTTTTTGTGTATCCTCATCTTTTTTGCATATTCCGAAAGATTTGACAAATTCTTTTCTTTATCGGATACATACGCATTTACTGCTTTATTAAACAATTCATTATCCAATTTTGTTCTATACTTAAAGCAATCACATATAGTGCGTTCTCTGTCATATATCGGAAGTTCAACATCATTGAATTTTTCGGTTGTTTTTCCGAGATTTATCAATTCATTCCTGATATAATACGGTTTAAATAATACAACATCAGATTTCAATTTTGTTCTCGTCATAGAACGAGGTACAGCCAAAGACCATATTCGAGGTGCAAAATCACTGTATCCATACCTAAATAGAGCTGATTCTACGCAAACAACAGTTTCAGGTAATGTGGTTTTTATTATTTGCTCCTCAGGAACATCAACTCCGTTTGAAAGGGAATAGTAGCCGTGCTTTACTCTGCTTAAATAACCTTCATTCGCAAGTTTGCAAACGTCGGTTTTACTTAGCCCTGCATCAAACAATTGAGATGCTTTTGCGATACCGTTTAAACTGTTTATAACTTCTTTTGCTACCAGTTTCTTATCCATTTATTCACCAACTTTTTGAATATAACCAAGAATATTTGTATTCATAAAGTATTATATCATAAAGTTTTAAAAATAGCAACAACTTTTTGCTTACAAAGACAAAAATTTGAGTTCGCTTTTTATTCTAATATATTTATTATATTTTTGCATTGTTTATCAGCATATTTCATTGTTTGATATGCTCCGCCGGAGGTGGTTTCTACATAGAAAATAACCAAATCCGACCTGTCAACCATCGTTTGGTTTCGTATCTGTATTGCGGATTTTGGGTGTGCTTTGCTTGATTCATAGCATACTTCAATCTCATCATAGTATTCTTCAAAGTTATCTTGGTTATTGGAATACTCAGCTTTGGGGTACGGCATAACCCATATTAGCGAACTATTGCAATCGCAAACATCTCGCTTTATTCTTTTAACCGTTGACGATACTATTTGGTCAAAATCTCCGTCACGCCCGACAAGAAAGTCAATATATTCATGCTCTCGAATAAGTTTTCTAATAATTTCTTCAAGCTTTTCCTCAATTTTATAAAAACTATCGATATATCTGTGTCCGAAGAAAGACACCGTATAGATTTCCATCTTATCATCTTCTTTGTAATAAAATAGCGTTCCTCACATAATAAACATTATGTTGGGAACGCTGTTTCGGAGTTGCTTTTTTAAGATGATTTGATACGGTGTTTTTAACGATTGGCAGACCAATGAGAGTCTGAAATTTTCATTGGTCATTTTCGTATGTAAAGATTTTGAATTTTTGCGGTGATTTCAGTATTTTCGGCTTTATTGATTGACGATTTTGATATTTTATGGTATAATTTCATTAGTGGTTTGCCTACATAATGTTTATTATGTGGGCATATTTTATGCCGTTAAATGTATAAGTCCGAGCCTTTGCATTTGCCTTCTGTGGATTGCTCCGTCCTCAATTGTATATATCCTTGTTGTGTTAATGCTTGTATGACCGAGTATATCGGCAAGTCTTACAATGTCCTTTTGAATAGCATAGTAGGTTCGTGCGAATAAATGCCTCAAATTGTGTGGAAACACTTTTGCTTTGTCAACACCTGCATCATTACAAAGACTCTTCATAGACCGCCAAATATCGTGTCTTGTGATTGGATTTCCACTTCTTGTGATGAACACCGAACCTGTTTTGATATTTTGTTCTTTACAATACCTTGAAAGCAGTTTACAAAGTTCTTTGGGGAGCAGTATTGTTCTGATTTTACCTTTTAATTTTACTGTTGTTTGATGGTTTATAACAGCTTCACAAGTGATATATTTCAGTTCCGATACCCTGATGCCTGTTGAGCAGATTGTCTGCATTATCAGATAAAGTCTTTCATTCTTCTTTGACTTTGCCGCACACAGTAATCTTTCATATTCATTCTTGGTCAATTCCTTTTCACTTTGACAGAATAACTGTTTTTGAATTTTCAGGCTCTTGATTTTTAAGTCATACAAGTTATTGAACATCAGAAATCCGTTGATTGATGCTATGGCAGAATTCACACTTGCAGGAGCATACTCCTCAACTAATTTTGCTTTGTACGAGAGTAGCTCCTGCTTTGTTATATCCCGACCATCAAGCCATTGTTGCAGTGCGAGCATATCCCGGATATACTTTTCGATTGTGACTTCGCTTTTTTCTTCCGTGATTAGATAATTTTTGTAGTCTTGTATCATTCCATTTGTTATTTTCATCTTGACAACTCCTTCGGTTTTTGTTTTATTATACCATTTTAAGTAATTGTCAATGCATCCGCCGACTGAAATTCACCTTCTTTCTAACGACACAAGATACCACAAGAGTATCGATAAGTCTATCACCAAATGCAACAATATTAAATTTTGCATAGAAAAACCTCCGCTTGAACGGAGGCTCATCATTAAAAATATGTATTATTTTTCTTTATCTTCTGCAATTCCCTCAATCAAGTCTGTCACGACCTTATTAAGTTCTGTGGCATTTTTTGATGTTATAACAGGATTTCCTGTTTCTTGTTCAATTTCCTTGCGTGCATTTCCGGCAACAGTGCCGCCTCTTTTTGCAATTTTTACATTTTCGTCAAATGTTTCAGGTTGTTCTCTTTTCGATATTTCGGTTGTAGTAGCTTCAGCAAGCATATTGAGGACAAGCTCCATATCCGACATATTATCCCGCAAATTTTCCTTTGTAAGTCCTTTAAGATTTTTATACTTTCTTGTTGTCATACCGGACCATGCTTTAGATATTTCATCGGTAAGAATAGCATATTCACGACCTTTTTCAACTCCACGCTTGTCCCATTCGTCGGTCAGTGCATTTCTAATACGGATTGACAGAAGTCTTTGGTGAATCCATTCCTCACTGTAGCCTTTCTTCTGATATGTTTCAAATGCCCTGTCGATAGCAAGTTCGGGATCGATAGTTTCTTCAATCCGTTCTCTTCCGACTGCAGCAAGCCACATCTTAAACGGTTCTGCTTTCGGAGAGGGAATTGATTGGATAATGCGAAGCAGTTGCTCGGTATCAGCAAC
>JAZLFH010000008.1:0-16840 GCA_045615705.1 Clostridia bacterium | reverse complement strand
GGTTATTCCCTCGGAAATAACATATAACCTTGACGAAGCACAAGAAGCGGCAAAAAGAATAGGATATCCCGTAGTTTTGCGTCCTGCTTTCACATTGGGCGGTACCGGTGGCGGATTTGCAAATAATGAGGAAGAATTAGTCGAAATAGGTATTAATGCGTTTAAACTGTCTCCTGTACATCAGGTGCTTATAGAAAAGAGTGTAAAAGGATATAAAGAAATAGAGTTTGAAGTAATGAGGGACTCAAACGATACTGCAATTACTATATGCGGTATGGAAAACATCGACCCGGTAGGTGTTCATACGGGTGATTCATTAGTTGTTGCTCCGATACTTTCTTTAAATGACCATGATTTAAAAATGCTTAACGACAGTGCAATAAAAATCATAAGGGAATTAAAAATTGAGGGTGGTTGCAATGTACAGTTTGCATTAAATCCCAATTCAAGTGAGTATTTCTTGATTGAGGTTAACCCAAGAGTATCTCGCTCATCGGCTCTTGCTTCAAAGGCAAGCGGGTACCCGATTGCAAGAGTAACCGCAAAAATCGCAATGGGCATGGCACTTGAAGATATACCGGTTGCCGGAGATACGGCAAGAAAAGAACCTTCACTCGATTATATAGTAGCAAAATTTCCGAGATTTCCGTTTGATAAGTTCACTTCCGCACAAAACACATTAGGGACACAGATGAAGGCAACGGGAGAAGTAATGGGCATAGGCACAACACTTGAAGAGTGCCTTTTAAAGTCTGTCCGCTCACTCGAAACGGGAGTATGCCACTTCTATTTGGGAAAATTCAGTTCGTATTCGGATGAAGAACTTTTGGACTATTTAAAGACATTTAGAGATGACAATATTTACGCAATATTTGAACTTTTACGCCGCGGAACTTCAATAGAAAAGTTACACGAAGTTACGATGATTACAAATCTGTTTTTAGAGTCATTTTTAAACATTGTAAATATGGAGAAAAAACTTCTTTCGGGCTTAACGGACGAAACATTAAAAGAAGCAAAGCAAATGGGCTTTTCCGATAAGTATATCTCAAATATTTTAAAAATCAAAGAAATTGATATATACAAAAGAAGAAAGGAACTCAAAATAACACCGGTATTTAAAATGGTTGATACGCTTCATACCGGAAAATACATTCCATATCTTTATTCAACATACACAGGTGAAAACGAATCACGCCTTACCGATAAAAAGAAAATAATAGTTTTGGGTGCAGGTCCCATAAGAATAGGACAGGGTGTAGAATTTGACTACTCTACTGTTCATGCGGTACAAACCATAAAAAGAGCGGGATATGAGGCAATAATTATAAATAACAACCCCGAAACGGTGTCAACCGACTACACGACAGCGGACAAGTTGTATTTTGAACCGCTTACACCGGAAGATGTTATGGCGATAGTTGATTTTGAAAAGCCTGAGGGAGTGGTTGCATCGCTTGGAGGACAGACCGCAATAAATCTTGCTCAGCCACTTATGGACAGAGGCGTAAAGATAATAGGAACAGATTGCGAAGCAATTGAAAAAGCGGAAAACAGAGATAGTTTTGAAAAAATTTTAGTAGAACTTGGAATTCCTCAGCCAAAAGGAAAAGCGGTTACCAATATTGAAGACGGAATCAAAGCTGCAAACGAGATAGGTTATCCCGTTTTGGTAAGACCGTCATTTGTTCTCGGCGGCAGAGCAATGCAAATCGTTTCCAAGGATTCGGATTTAAAGAATTACTTAAAAACAGCAGTTGAAATAGACAGCGATAAACCTGTACTTGTCGATAAATACATTCAGGGAAAAGAAGTCGAAGTTGACGCAATTTGCGATGGAAATGATGTTTTTGTACCAGGAATTATGGAACTCGTTGAAAGAACAGGTATTCACTCGGGCGATTCAATAAGTGTTTATCCGTCATTCAGTATTTCCGACAAAGTAAAAGGAACTATTCTTCAGTATGCTAAGAAACTTGGACTTGGAATAGGAATTAAGGGACTGTATAACATTCAATTCATAGTAGATGCGAATGAAGATGTTTATATTATTGAAGTCAATCCTCGTTCTTCAAGAACGGTACCGTTCCTTTCAAAATCAACGGGATATTCCCTTGCGGATATAGCAACGGAAGTAATATTAGGGAAGTCTTTAAGGGAGCAGGGAATTTTCAAACTTTACCCGGAGGAAAAGGAAAGATTTTATGTAAAGGTTCCCGTATTCTCATTTAATAAGATAAAAGGCTTAGATGCATATCTTTCTCCCGAAATGAAATCAACCGGCGAAGCAATAGGATATGACAAGACTCTTTCAAGAGCAATGTACAAAGCAATGATTGCTTCCGGGATGAAACTCAATAACTACGGTACAGTTTTTGTAACGCTTGCAGATGAAGATAAAGAAGAAGCACTTCCGTTGGTAAAGAGATTTTTTGATATGGGATTTAACATTGAAGCAACAATAGGAACGGCAGATTTCTTAAAAACACATGGACTGAGAACGAGAGTGCTTGGAAAAATCAGCGAAGGAAGTACAGACATTCTTGACTCAATCCGTTCAGGTTATGTAAGTTATGTAATTAATACCCGTGCCATACTTTCGGGGAAGCACTTTGATGACGGTGTTGAAATTCGCCGTTGTGCGATTGAAAATAATGTAACGATGTTTACATCGCTTGATACAGTGAGAGTTTTGTTGGATGTTTTGGAAGAAACAACAATAACAGTTTCGACAATCTGAGAGGTATAAGATGAAACAATCGGTTTTTGAAATTTCAGATAACGAAAAATTGACCCAAAGCGTTATGAAAATGACACTTTCGGGCGATACAAGTGCCATAACAAATCCGGGACAGTTCGTAAACATAAAGATAGACGGTCTGTTTTTAAGAAGACCTATATCCGTTTGCGATGCCCTGGGTAATAAACTTACGCTTGTTTATAAAATAGTCGGGAAAGGGACAGAAAAGATGTCTCTGATGAAAAAAGGCGAAACACTTGATATATTAAGTGGCCTCGGCAACGGTTATGATATAAATTTGGCAGGCGAAAACCCTCTTTTAATAGGTGGCGGAGTAGGAGTGCCTCCTCTTTATATGCTCCTTAAAAAGTTAGTTGAGCAATCTAAAAATGCAAGCGTTATTCTGGGGTTTAACACCAAAAGTGAAATCTTTTATGAAGAAGAATTCAGAAAACTGACAAAAAATGTTACAATTACTACTGTTGACGGAAGTTACGGAACAAAAGGCTTTGTAACGGATGCGATGAAAACTGATTATTCATATATTTTTTGTTGCGGACCCGAACCAATGCTGAAAGCAGTTTACAAAGCATCAAAAACCGAAGCCCAGTTTAGTTTTGAAGAAAGAATGGGGTGCGGTTTCGGAGCATGTATGGGATGTTCGTGTAAGACCATTACAGGATACAAGAGAATTTGCAAAGAAGGTCCTGTTATGAAAAAGGAGGAAATATTATGGGAAGATTGAGCGTAGACCTTTGCGGAACAGAACTCGACAACCCTGTTATTCCTGCTTCGGGTACTTTTGGTTTCGGGTATGAGTTTTCCGATATTTACGATATAAACATTTTAGGAAGTATATCTTTAAAGGGGACAACAAAGGAAAAGAGATTCGGGAATCCGACACCGAGAATTGCAGAATGCAGTCAAGGGTTAATAAATGCGGTAGGACTTCAAAATCCGGGCGTTTGTTCTGTAATTAACGAAGAACTTCCCAAACTAAAAAAATGCTTTAATAAAAAAGTAATGGCGAATGTAAGCGGTTTTTCAATAGATGAATATGTCTATACATGTCAAAAGTTTGATGAATGTGAGCAAATAGGATGGCTTGAAGTTAACATCAGTTGTCCTAATGTGCATGGCGGCGGAATGAGTTTCGGAGTAAACCCTAATGATGCAGAAAAAGTAACCCGTGCAGTTAAAAAGGCAGTAAAAAAGCCTGTAATAATAAAACTTTCACCAAATGTAACCGATATTGTTTCAATAGCAAAAGCGTGTGAAAACGGAGGTGCGGACGGGATAAGCCTTATAAACACACTTTTGGGAATGAGAATAGATTTAAAGACAAAAAAACCGATAATAAAGAATAAAATGGGAGGCTTTTCGGGACCTGCAATATTTCCTGTTGCACTCAGAATGGTGTATCAGGTTGCAAGTAATGTAAAAATTCCCGTTGTGGGAATGGGAGGAATATCTTCCGGAGAAGATGTAATTGAAATGATGCTTGCGGGAGCGAGTGCGGTGGAAATAGGAGCGTATAACTTGGTTAATCCGTATGCTTGCAAGGAAATAATAGAAGACCTTCCCAGAGTAATGGATAAGTACAATATTAAAGATTTAAAGAGCATAATCGGAGGTGCAATTAATGGGTAAAGATGTAATTGTAGCATGTGATTTTTCAAGCGGAGAAAAAGTTTTCGAATTTTTAGATAAGTTTAAAGATAAAAAACCGTTTGTAAAAATAGGAATGGAGTTATTTTACGCAGAAGGACCGAGCATAGTTCGTGAAATCAAAAAAAGAGGACATAAGATTTTTCTTGATTTAAAACTTTGCGATATTCCGAACACGGTCAAAAAGTCAATGGCAGTGCTTTCAAATTTAGATGTTGATATTTGCAATCTTCATGCATTCGGCACAAATAAAATGATGAAATCTGCAATTGAAGGGCTTACAAGAGAAGACGGAACAAGACCTCTTTTGATAGCCGTAACACAACTTACATCGACCGATGAAGAAACCATGAGAAAAGACCTTTTAATAGATAAACCTATTGACGAAGTGGTAATGCATTATGCAAAAAATGCAAAGGAATCAGGACTTGACGGCGTTGTTTGTTCACCGCTTGAAGCAGAAAAAGTACACGAAATTTGCGGAAAGGATTTTCTTACGGTAACCCCCGGAATAAGATTTAAAGACGGTGATGTTGGCGACCAAAAGAGAATAATGACACCGCTTGATGCAAAAAAAATCGGCTCCGATTACATTGTTGTCGGAAGACCGATAACCGCATCGGATGACCCGGTAAAAGCATATCAAAGATGCGTGGAAGAATTTGTTGATTAGAGGAGATTGAAAATGAAAAAGAAAATAGCAAAAGATTTACTTAAAATAGGAGCGGTGTTTTTCAGACCGAACGAACCGTTCACATGGGCGAGCGGAATTAAAAGCCCTGTTTATTGCGATAACAGACTTACCCTCACCGATGTTTCGGTAAGAACCGATGTGGAAAACTCCTTGGCACAGACAATTAAAGAAAATTACCCCGAGTGCGAAGTTTTAATGGGTACTTCAACCGCCGGAATCGCACACGCAGCAATTACTGGGCATATATTGGGACTTCCGATGGGATATGTAAGAAGCAACTCAAAAGACCACGGAAGACAGAACCAAATAGAAGGAAAACTTGAAAAAGGTCAAAAAGTTGTAGTTGTGGAAGACCTTATTTCAACAGGCGGAAGCGTTATTGAAGTTGTAAATGTTTTAAGAGAAGCGGGAGCAGAGGTATTGGGCATAGTTTCAATTTTTACATACGGAATGGAAAAAGGAATAGTAAGACTAAAAGAAGCAAATGTTAAAAATATTTCTTTGACGGACTTTGACTGCATCTCTGAGGTTGCAGCAGAAGAGGGTTACATTAAAAAAGAAGATGTAAAAAGGCTTATAAAATTCAGAAATAATCCATCGGATGAAAGTTGGATAGGAGCGTAGTATATGAGGTCATTAATCAGCATATTAGACCTTTCGGTTGAAGAAATTGACGAACTTATTAAAACCGCAAATGACATTATTGATAATCCGGTTAAGTATCGTGATGTGTGTAAGTACAAAAAACTTGCGACATTGTTTTTTGAACCGTCTACACGGACAAGGCTTTCTTTTGAATCTGCAATGATTGAACTTGGAGGGTCTGTGATAGGCTTTTCGGAAGAATCAAGTTCGTCTGTAGCAAAGGGAGAGAGTATCGCGGATACGGCAAGAACAATTTCTTGCTATGCAGATGTTATTGCCATGCGTCATCCAAAAGAAGGTGCTCCGTTTGTTGCGTCTTTAAACTCGGAAGTTCCCGTAATAAATGCAGGAGACGGAGGACATAACCACCCTACACAAACTCTTACGGATTTACTTACGATACAGCGTGAAAAACACGGCTTTGACAACTTGACAATAGGCTTTTGCGGTGATTTAAAGTTTGGAAGAACCGTGCATTCTTTGATTGAGGCAATGTCGAGATATAACAATTTAAAAGTTGTTCTGATTTCACCGAAGGAGTTAAAAGTACCGGGTTACATAAGCCGAGGAATACTTACAAAAAAAAGTATTGATTTTATAGAAACCGATGACTTAATGAGCGTGATAGATAGCCTTGACATACTCTATATGACGAGAATACAAAGAGAAAGATTTTCAGATGAAAGTGAGTATCTAAGACTTAAAGACAGTTACATTTTAACTCCCGACAAACTTAAAAATGCAAAAAAAGACCTCTCAATCATGCATCCGCTTCCGAGAGTTAACGAAATAAGCACAAAGATAGATTCAGATCCGAGAGCCTGTTACTTTAAACAAGTAAGAAACGGGAAGTATATCCGTATGGCACTGATTTTAAAACTTCTTTTCGGTTTTGAAACAAGCAGAGAAACAAAAAGGACGGAAGAAACTTTTTCAGACGATTTTGTGTGCAAGAATATGAGATGTATCTCGATGACGGAACAGGAACTTCCTCAAAAATTCAAACTTACGGACAAAGAGTACAACATTTACCGTTGCATTTACTGTGAGAAAAAGGCAGACAATACAAAATAATTAAATTGACTGCAATAGCAGTCAATTTTTATGCGATAATATAAGGAATTGATGATATGAGCAACTTAAAAACTTTTATAAAGGGAAATGCAGTAATGATAATTGCTTTTATTGCGGCAGTTATTACAAGTTTTATCATACCGATTGACAGAAAATACTTAGATTATTTTGATTATAAAACGCTTGCATGTCTTTTTTGCGTTTTGGCTGTTGTTTGCGCACTTAAAAATATTAATTTCTTTTATATGCTTGCAAGAAAAGTAGTTCAACTTTTCAAGAATGCGAGAATCAGCATTTTAGCACTTGTTTACATAACTTTTATAGGCTCAATGCTCATAGCGAACGATATGGCACTTTTGACATTTTTACCGCTTGGGTATTTTGTATTGAGTGCAACCAATAAGAAAAAGTATATGGCATTTACTTTTATAATGCAAAACATTTCCGCAAACTTAGGAGGAATGCTGACTCCGTTTGGGAATCCGCAGAATTTGTATTTGTACTCAAAATTTGAAATCAAAAACGCTGAGTTTATTAAGATTATGATGCCGCCGTTTGTTCTTTCGGTAATCTTAATAACTCTTTGTTGCATAATTTTTGTCAAGCCCGAAAAACTCGAACTTTCGGACGAAAAGATGCTTGTTGACCCGCTGAAAACGGCTGTATATTTGTTACTGTTTGTGCTTTCAATAGCGATTGTTTTTCGAGAAATTCCGTATTTCATAGGCTTGATAATAATTGTACCCGCACTTTTTATTTTTGATAAAAAGGCACTAAAAGATGTTGACTACGGCTTGCTTTTAACATTTGTGTTTTTCTTCATTTTTTCCGGGAATATGGCACGAATCGGCATAGTCAGAAACTTTTTTTCAATGCTGATGGAGAAAAGCACCTTGCTTTTCAGCGTGTTTTCTTGCCAAATAATAAGCAATGTTCCGTCTGCAATTTTGCTTTCGCAGTTTACAAGTAACTACAAGGATTTATTGGTGGGCGTAAATATCGGAGGGGTAGGAACACTTATAGCTTCGCTTGCAAGTTTAATTACATTTAAAGAGTACATTAAACACAATCCTAAAAAAACAATCTCCTATATAGGAAAATTTGCTGCTTACAATTTCTCATTTTTAATCATTTTAACATTATTTATGCTGCTTATTGGGATATAAAGTGAGTAAAGAGTATTTTTTTTGTAATTATGTTATGAATGATTTTTAATATTATCTAAGCGTATTGTAATTTCTTGACAGATATGGTATAATTATAAAAAATGACATTTTCGGCAAAATGTGTTGCATAGTTTTAAGGGAGATAATAAAATGCTTGCAAGTTTAACAACAACGCAATTGGTGGTTTTAATTACTACGGCGTTATTTATAGGAATGTCCAAAACCGGTATTCAAGGTGCTACTATTTTGGTCGTTCCGCAAATGGCTATTGCTTTTGGAGCAAAAGTTTCAACAGGACTTCAACTCCCGATGCTTTGTATTGCAGACATTATCGCAGTAGCATATTATAAGCGTTCGGCAGATTGGAAACAGATATTAAGACTTTTACCAATGGCTGTAATAGGATTTTTTGTTGCGATTTTAGTTGATGAAGCGATACCAAAAGATGCATTCAAAATTCTTTTGGGTTGGACACTTATTTTAACGCTTTTAGTTATGATACTCAGTGAAATTTACGGAAAAGAAAACAGATGGATGCACTCGTGGTGGTACAGTGCTGTTTTTGGAATATTTGGCGGGTTTACGACAATGATAGGAAATGCCGCAGGACCTGTTATGTCAATATATCTGCTTTCGATGAGAAAAGAAAAAATGGAGTTTATAGGAACGAATGCCTGGTTTTTCTTGATTGTAAATCTTATGAAAGTACCGCTTCAGATTTTTGTTTGGCATAATATTTCTTTCAAAATGTTTTCTATGAATTTAATGATGATTCCCGTAATAATTGTGGGGGCTGTGATAGGAATTTTCATAGTAAAAAAGATTCCGGATAAATATTTTAGAAGATTTATTCAAATCGCAACTGCAATTTCGGTCGTTGTAATGCTTAGATAACATAAAGACAAAAGTTAATTTGAGTAAAACTATGCTAAACAAATGTGGATGGTGGCGAATATGAAAACACGAAATTACGGAATAGATTTATTAAGACTTGTGCTTATGTTTATGGTGTGCGTACTCCATGCGTTAGGTCAGGGAGGAGTGCTTGTCAACTGTGAAATCGGCGGTATACAAAGCAAGGTATATTGGTTTATGGAGATTTTTTCTCTGTGTGCGGTTAACGGATTTGCCATGATAAGCGGATACACCGCAAGCGATACGATGCCTAAGTATTTTAAGATTATACAGATGTGGTTTCAAGTTTTTTTCTATTCATTTGTTTTGAATGTAATTTTTTATTTTTCGGGAATTTTGTCGTTTAATTTGCAGTGGGTAAAGTTGGGAGTCTTTCCCGTATTAAACGGCACATATTGGTATTTTACCTCGTATGTTGCATTGTTTTTTGCTATGCCGATACTTAACAAGTTTTTATTCTCAATCAGTACGGAACAGGCAAAAAGATTATTGGTGTTTGTGGTTTTTCTTTACAGTGTATATGGATTTATATCTGACCCTTTTATAACGAACGGCGGGTATTCACCTATATGGCTGATGGTTATTTATGTGATTGGAGTAACGGTTAAGAGAACGGATTTTCTGACAAAAACAAAAACAATAACTCTTTTGTTTTATCTGTTGATTTCATTATTTATAACTTGGGTAAGTAAGATATATTTTAATACGGAAGTTTTTGTTAGTTATATATCACCTACGATACTTTTCGATGCGATTGTTTTGGTTGTACTTTTTTCAAGGCTTAAACTAAGCGGAAAACTGATTTCCAAACTTTCTCCGCTCGCATTCGGTGTGTATTTATTGCAGATAAACAGAGTGGTGTGGAATGATGTGATAAAAGATGCCTTGGTTAAGGTTAGTTATATCAATGTTTTAGAGGGTATTATTTATGTTCTTATGTTGACGGTGATTTTATTTGTAGCGGGACTTTTGATTGAATTTTTCAGAATTAAAATATATAAACTTATAAGAATAGATGCTTTAAGCAAGAAAATAGCGAAACTTCTTGAAAATACTGTTAAAAAGTTAGCAATGTTAATAGGGTGATATGATGAAAAAAGTGGAAATTACCGTTTTAAAAATGGCGAAATACGATGACCTTATAGAAAAATACGAAAATCCTATCGAACACACTTGCGATATGAGTTTGGGAAAGACTTTTATCTCTGAAAATGCAATTTGTCCGAGTGGCTTTTGCGAGAGTGCTTGGAGCAATTTGTATCCTTTTGTTATGACACTTGCTCACGGCGGCGGAAATTTCTATGACGGTTGGATGAAAGATGAAAAAACGGCTGTGATTTCATGCAATGACGGATTCAGACCGGTTAGTTTTTTGCTTAGGGCTATAGATTGATATTTGTAACAAATTTTCTTTATTTTAATACAATAAAATTAAAGTTGATTTATTTTAATAAAAGTGCTATTATACTTAAATAGTAAATAGACTTGGAGGTAGTTATGAGTTATGTAATTGATCTTTTCGACATAAATCAGTTACGATACATATTCAGAATTATACTTGCTTGTATCTGCGGTGTAGTAATCGGATTTGAGAGAAAGAATCGTGCAAAAGAAGCCGGAATCAGAACGCATTGTTTGGTTGCCTGTGCATCTGCTCTTATGATTGTTATATCAAAGTATGGCTTTTTTGATGTACTGAAAATGTCAATGAGTTTGAGCAGTGAGATAAAACTTGACCCTTCTCGTGTTGCCTCGGGGATAGTTTCCGGAGTCGGCTTTTTGGGTGCAGGAATGATTTTTGTCCAAAAGCATGGCATTAAAGGTCTTACAACGGCTGCCGGAATATGGGCAACATCGGGCATCGGAATGGCAATAGGTGCAGGTATGTATGCAGTTGGAATTGCGACAACGGCAATTATAATTTTTGCACAGATATATTTTCACAGTTCTGCAAAGTGGCTTGCGACTGCACGAACAACCGTGCTTACAATATACCAAGTTGACGATGAAAATTTCAGAGAAAAAGCAGATAAAGTATTACTTGAACATGGAATTGTCATACAAGATGTGAGCATAATATACCATGCCGACACTAAAACAAAGGACTATGTGATTACGATAGAACTGTTTGAAAACGCTCCGATTGATGAAATTGTTACGAGTTTTAATTACAGTGCATCAATAGGAAACAACGATATGTAATAAAATTGATTTTTACGGATATAATAGGTTAATCAATTCTTGGGAGGTAAACTATGGAAGATAGGAAAAAATATCAAGCTCCGGACAGACTGATTAAGTTTACAAAAGGCGAAGACTATCGTGAAGTAAGTGCGTATGATACGGACTACTTGCCGAGCGATGAAATCAGCATTGATGAAACTAAGGATGTAGAAATCAAAGGAAGATAGTAAAAGTCCGCATATAGCGGACTTTTTATTTGGAGGATTGTTATGGAATTGCTTGCTCCCGCAGGGTCGCCGACAGCACTTAAAGCTGCTGTGCAGAATGGTGCAAATGCCGTGTATTTAGGTGAAAAAAGCCTTTCAGCAAGAAAAAATGCGGTAAACTTTGACGAAAATGAACTCATTGAAGCCGTAAAATATTGCCACGCAAGAGATGTTAAGGTGTATGTTACATTAAACACTCTCGTTTCAGACAAAGAGATAAAAGAATTTGAAAGAGCAGTAAAAATTGCCGCAAAAGCGGGAGTTGACGCTATATTGGTGCAGGATTTGGGATGTGTTAAAATTACTGAAAAGATTTGCCCCGATATGCCTCTTCATGCAAGCACACAGATGAGTGCACACAGCATCGAAGATGTGGAGTTTTTATTAAAGCACGGGATTTCACGGGTTGTTCTTGCCAGAGAACTCACTTTTGAAGAAATAGAAAATATTTATAATAAAACAAAAGCAGAACTCGAAGTGTTTGTGCATGGAGCGTTGTGTGTTTCATTTTCGGGTGCGTGTTTGATGTCGTCTTTTATCGGAAAAAGAAGCGGTAACAGGGGAGAGTGTGCTCAACCGTGCAGACAGATGTATAATTGCGGTGGGAAAAACGGATATTTTTTGAGCACCAAAGACCTGTGCCTTTTAAAAAGAATTGAAACACTGAGAAAAATAGGCGTAGCATCGCTGAAAATAGAAGGAAGAATGAAAAGCCCGGAATATGTGGCACAAGTAACGGGAATGTATAGAAAGTACCTTGACAGCAAAAAGTGCGTGGCGAATGAAGATATTGAAGAACTGAAAAAAGTGTTTGTCCGTGGTGATGAGTTTACAGAAGGCTTTTTTACAAAGAATAATGCTCCCGAAATGATGAATTATAAAAAGTCTAACGATGATGTTTTAAAAAAGGCGGATAAATCAACAGTAAATGCACTTAAAAACACTTATAAAGAAGGAATTGAAAATGTAAAAATTCCTGTTTCAACTCATTTTACAATGAAACAAAACCTGCCCGTAACTTTAACCGTTACAGACGGAAAGAATACCGTAAAAAATATTGGAGCGGTTCCGGAAACGGCAATAACAAGGCCTCTTGATGCCGATAGTGTAAAAAAGAATATAGATAAAATGGGTGGTTACCCATTTTATACAGAAAATTTTTCATCGGATATTGATGATGGCTTGATAGTAAAATTGAGTGATATTAACGGACTTAGGAGGAAGTGTCTGGACAAACTTTTAAAAATTCGTGAAAAGGCTGTTAAATACGACATATTTGAATATGAACCCATATCAGATACATATAGTAAAGATGATTTTAAAATTTCAGTAAGCGTTTTAGACGAAAAGCAGTTTTATGCCTCTTTTGATTCCGACATAATATATCTTCCGCTTTCATTGGCAAAAAAAGTTAAACTAAATGAAAAATGCGTAATTATGCTTCCGAGAATTGTTCCGGATACAAGTAAAATTTATGATGCTATAAAAGAATATAAAGACTTTACTTTTCTTGCTTCAACGGTTGGTGAAATAGAAATACTGAGAAATAACGGCATAAAATTTTTTACAGACTTTTATTTAAGTGTCCACAACAGTGAAAGTGCAAAGTTTTTAGAAAACGAGGGTGCGAAAAGACTTACGCTTTCACCTGAGTTAAATATTTCTCAATCAGCATTTATTTCAAAGCACACAAACGCCAAATGCGACATCATTGCGTACGGAAAAATACCCGTCATGACTTCAAGAGTGTGCCTTATAAAAGGTGCTAACGGAAGATGTTTGGAGAAATCAAACTTTACGGATAAAACGGGAGCAGTATTTACCGCTTTTTGCGATAAAGAAGGACATACAAATATAATATGTAACTCGAAGCCGATATTTTGTGCCGATAAAATGACTGAAATAAGAAATTCGGTTGACGGAGTTCGTCTTATATTTACTGATGAAAACGAAGATAAAGTTAAAAGCATTATTTCAATGTATAAAGGAAAAAAAGAATTGACATTTCCCAAAGAATACACAAGGGGATATCTGAAATAGAAAACTTAAAATCTGATATAAGAACAATTGATTATAAATACTTTAAACGACTCTAAAAAATGGGGTGTTGCATTTTGCGACACCCCATTTTTCTCAATATCCTAATTCTTCGTCTACAATAATTACATTAATTCTGTCTTTTATCCTTTGAAATCCGCTTACTACATAACTGCAACAAATTCTTGATTCACATTTGCAACCTTTACCGATTTCGGGCGACATACAACAATCAAATTTTGAACAATATGTATCCAATCCAAGCCTTTTCGCATTTTTGGGAGCGGCACAAGACTTAACCCTTTTTATGGCTCCGTCAATATCTTTTACAATTTTGTTTTTGCCCGCAATAATTATTACTTTTTTTGGACCAAAGCATATTGCGGCAACACGATTTGAGTTCCCGTCAACATTATAAAGTTCTCCCGAAAGAGTGATTGCATTTGAACTTGAAAAATAGGCATCGCATGAAAATGAATCACGAAAAATCTTTTCAACATCTTCTTTTGATAATCCGGGAGCACTTCTGTTAAGAAATTTATACGAACCGTTTTTTAAAAGGTCAATAACGCCGACCTCTTTTATTGTTGAAGAACCACCGCAAGAAACGGTGTCGCCGTCTTTAATAAGCGTTTTTACAATTTCAAGTGCATCTTGCTTATTTTCGGCATAAAAAGCATTCATATTATTCTTTTTAAGGTTTTCAACGGTCATTAAAATTTGCTCGTTCATAAAATCACTCCTAAATATTAACAATTATTATCCACAGTTAAATTATACAATAATCGAAAAGCAAATACAACCTAAAATTAATATAGATTATGCATAATTTTAAAGAGAAATCGAATATATTTTTTAGGACAATGTGTTTAACTGTTTAATAACTCAATAATCTGTTTTAAATGACAAAAGTGAAAATCGTTTTACTCTATAATTGCAGGAGATGAAATATATGTGGGATTCAATTATATCGAATATTACAGAAGTAAACAATTGGCTAAACGGATTTGTGTGGGGATGGCCGATGATTATACTGATACTCGGTACAGGAATTTTACTTACAATAAAGACTCGTTTTATACAGATTAGAAAATTTAAAAACTCAATTAGAACGACAATAGTTCCTGCATTGAAAGAATTGGGAAAGAATAAACGAAAAGATAAAACGGCACATTCGGTTTCACAGTTTGAAGCATTTTCGACAGCAATTTCGGGAACGGTAGGAACAGGTAATATTATAGGTGTAGCCTCGGCTATTTTAACCGGTGGCCCCGGTGCGGTTGTATGGATGTGGATTTCCGCATTTTTCGGAATGATTACAAACTTTTCCGAAAATGTTTTAGGATTGTATTACAGAAAGAAAAATAAGAAAGGTGAGTTTTCGGGAGGCTCTTTTTATTACATAACTTATGGTATAAAACAGAAGTGGCTCGGTTATCTTTCTGCAATTTTTTGCTTGTTTGCGGCGATAGGTATGAGTAGAATTCAGACAAATAAAATTACGAGTACAATGGCAACGGCATTTAATTTTTCGGATTCAATAAAAGGAAAATTAATGGTCGGTGGAATTGTTGCACTACTTACATTTATTGTTGTTATCGGTGGCATAAAAAGAATAGGCAAAATTGCTGCTATGCTTGTTCCTTTTATGTCATTAATCTTTATTGCAATGTCTGTAATTATAATTTTTGTTAACATAGAGGTGCTTCCCGAAACATTTAAAATTATATTCGGAAGTATGTTTTCGGTTAAAGCAGTGTCAGGTGGTGCAGGTGGATTTGTTTTTTCACAAATCATCAAAAAGGGCTTGGCAAGAGGAGTCTTTTCAAATGAAGCAGGTCTTGGTTCAAGCGTAATAGCACACTCGGCATCTGAAACTCGTGAACCGGTTGTACAAGGACTTTGGGGAATATTTGAAGTTTTCTTTGACACATTTGTAATATGTACATTAACAGCATTTGTTATCTTAACAACATATATACAAAATGGGATGTATATGACAGAAGAGTTTTGGTCGCTTGAAGATTCTGTAATATCACTTGGGGCATTCACATCAAATTTCGGATTTTTCGGAACGGCTGTTTTTTGTGCTGTTATGCCACTTTTTGCCTTCACTACAATTATTGCTTGGTCGTATTACGGAGAAAAAGCAACAGAATTTTTCTTTGGATGGTTGCCGAATACCGGACAAAAAGTTGCAATTACAATATTTAAACTTATATATATTGCGTTAAATATTACGGCAGGAATTATTCACAGCGACTTGATTTGGGCATTGGAGGACACTTTTAACGGACTTATGGCACTTCCCAATTTGATTGCATTAGTTCTTTTAAGCGGACAGCTTGTTAAGATAGTAAAAAACTACTACGACAGGAAAAAAGGAAAAGATGTACTGCCAATGCTTTCGGCATATCCGGAGCAAAACGACCAATTCATAAAAGACATTACGGAATAAAAAGACAAGTACATTTGTACTTGTCTTTTTAAGTGAACCATAATTTTGATAAAATTAACTTTCTATATTCACTACAACTGTTTACTTCTATTTTTAATGAAATCGTGGCATACGCCACGGTGAAATCCAAAACAAGTTTTGGATGAAATCAAAGCCTTCGGCTTTAGTGAAATTAAATCCGTCCTCTTTAACCCGACGAAGTCGGATTTCATCCACAAAGTGGATTTATCCCGTCGTAAGACGGATTTAACTGAAAAAACGACAAGTCGAAACTTGTCGTTTTTTCTGGAACTTACGTCTAGTTTTAATACAACAATTTTAAACGGTGCATTTGCCCTCAAAGAAAAGTTTCACTGTGAAACTTTTGTACTGTTTTGCACAAAAAGTGCCCCGTCCCCAAATTGTTCTTATTGCTTTTTCCGACCTGAACAATAGGGACATCCACTCCCTTTGTTTCTGCTATATATTACTGCTTGCCACTCGTGCCCTTTACTACACTTCCACCATACTTTTTTTCCACTATTAGGAGTTAATTCTGTAGGTGTTAGACCTTCATTCTTTTCGCAATTCCATTCTTTTGCTAAATTTGGGTTAAGCGTTTGCAAATCATTATATCCTTTTAAGACTTTTTGTCCTGCACAATACGGGCATCTGTTTCCATTATTTCTATTAGCTATAGTCGCTTGCCATTCGTGTCCTTTGTCACACCTCCACCATATTTTTTTAGAACTATTAGGCGTCACATCCGCAGGTGTTAGTCCACTATTCTTTTCGAAAACCCATTCTTTTGCTAAAGTAGGATTCACCGTTTGTAAATCATTATAACCTTTTAAAACTTTTTGACCTGCACAATATGGGCACCCATTTCCGCTGTTTCTGCTATCTATAGTCGCTTGCCATTCGTGTCCTTTGTCACACCTCCACCATACTTTTTTAGAACTATTAGGCGTCACATCCGCAGGTGTTAGTCCACTATTCTTTTCGAAAACCCAT
>JAZLFH010000007.1:0-21250 GCA_045615705.1 Clostridia bacterium | reverse complement strand
CCTCTTCTGTTAAAACGCTCCACATTGGGTCGGGTGTTCCGCTTATTGGTTTTGCTCCAGTTTTTCCGCAAAGAAACATCTGATTATCTTTCCAACCATAAACCCAGTCTGAATCTGATAAGAAGTATTTCATATTATCACCTCTCTACAAGTATTATATACTCTAAAGTTTATATTTGTCAATCATTAAATATTATTTTAAATATTCAATAAGATGTTCAAAATGTTTTACGGTGTTTTCGTCCAATATGCCGTCTGCCTTTGCCTGCTGATAAAGCGGTAACGCCTTGCTTACTTTATCCCGGATAGCGGCGGCGAATGGCTCGTGTTTGTATTCGGCGGCGTAAATGTTCGCTTCCCCCTGTTTACGCTCCTGTGAAATATTATATTTAATTATCGACAAGAAATTTAAAATAAAAAAGCCGTGATTTTTCACGGCTTTAGTAAGCTTATTTATGCACTCTTGAACTGACTGAAATAGTCATCCAATTCTTTGTTGAACTCTTCTGAATAGTGGCTTTCACTATCTTTTGGCAATGTGCAACCATCCCATTCCCAAGTGTTAGGGTCTTTCATGATTTCTTCGATTCTTTTCTCATCCATGACATTACCTCCATAAATATAATACCATAATTAAGTATTTTTGTCAAAAATAGTTATTGACAAATTTGTTATTTACCTTTACGAGAAATCAACTTCGCTTCAAAGTTCTGATTATCTCTAAAACTCCAATCGTCTACAATGTCTTTTACAGAATCGAACGATTTTTCATTATCCTGCATTGCAAGAAGAATATCAGTAGGAACTAAACGCCCATTAAAATCTCCGCCGTGTCTGAATCTTGTCATTGCATTTATGCAGCTTTTCTGAATCGGCGAAAACATATAATGAGCTTCGGTAGAGTAGCCCATATCTTTAGCCGCAAGCATTTCATTTTTAACTTTGTCAGGCTTTTTAGAGTTGTACGCCATAGTACCGTCAATAATGATATTCAATCCCATTTCCATAGCCTGTTTTTTAATTATTTTCATAAGGTCTGATGATTCTTCATGAACTTCTCCGGCGTTCCACATCTGAAATTCCGGGATTGCATTTTTAATTTCGTCAGCGTCAAGAATCAAGAAATTACTTGCGTTCTTGTCAAAGTCCTGTGCTTCAAAAACAAACTTTCCAGTCTGCTTATCGTATTTTCCGGCTGCTTTAATGCCGTTGAACATTACTTCTCTTCCTTCTTGTTTTGCACGTTCTTTGTCTGTAAACCAAGATTTACCGCTTCCGCCACGACCGCCAAACATAACGAACTTAGGCTTTTCTCCGTTTTTAGGTTTACAAGCCGCTATTACATCGGGATTTAGAATCTTTTTAATAACATCAGCGTGAATTTTTTTTCTTTCATCGTTATAAACACCCGATATAAACTTGCCGTTTTCGTCAAATTTAATATCGTGCATATTCCTAAGTTGAGTATCACCTTTTTTCATTCTGTGGGTTTGTTCGTTCAATTTCTTCTCTACCATTGCCTGAACTTCTCTTCCGTCAATCATATTTCCATTCCTGTCTGTTACATTGTCGAGAAGTGAATATAAGTATTTCACACCCTCTTTATCATTTGTCATTTTTGGGTCTGCAAATTGATTTTTGTAATCATTCGCATTGAACTGAATTGCCGGGATAGTGCCGTCAGAATTCTTGCTAGTATTAACGATGTCCTCATTTCTAACCCGATATTGAACACCTTTAGCCTTACCTGTTCCATGTACAGTTACGCCGTCCGCCCCGATTCCGACTACATCACCTTCAAGCTGTACTCCGTTATAAGTAAAATTGATGTGGTCGCCCACATTACCCTTGTAAGCACTTTTCTTTTTCTCTTCTTTCGGCTTAGCACTTCCCTTGCCCTTACCTTCGTCCGGCTTTTCCTCTTTTGTTTCATGTTCCTTAGCTTCCTGCTTCTTGCGTCCAACCTTCTGTCTGCGTAAAAAAGTTCCGTTCTTGCCGTGAACTTCTACCATTTCAACACGTTTTCCGTTTCCATACTTATTTTTGATGTCGCTTTTTTCCATAGCTTCAAGCGTGCTTTTCTCAAAAGTAATTTTCATAGAATCCCCCTTACAAATTATTAAGAATGTCAGTAACACTCTTTTGAATGTCCTGCTGCTTCTTCCAGTCTTCAAGTGCCTGTCTGTTCTTTTTGGCAACGCTTTCAAAAGTTTCTTCTTCGCCGTCTGTCTCTGCTTCGTCGTCAATCTCATCACTGTAAGGCATGGAAGATTCAATATCACCGAAGAAAGATTTTTGAATACCCTCTGTCTTTTTAAGTCCAAGTTTTTCAGCAACTCTTTTCATGCTATATTCGCCATTACTGGTGTTATAACCTACCCATGTTTGAGTTTTTGGAGACCACCTAAAGCCATTATGTTTAAGAGTGGAGATAGTTTCTGAATCGGGTTTACCCGGAAAAGAAATCTGATAACGCCCCCAGTCTTTGTTTTCAACAATAGTTGTTCCGTCTTCACCCTCGTAAAGACTGCCTGTAACACCTGTCTTTGTTTCGCTTTCTCCCGATTCGTGGGCTTTTCGTGCAGCTTCATTCAGTTTTGGAAGTTCTTCCCAAATTGAATGTTTTGCAGTAAAGACTGTTTTTCCGCTTTTTTCCTGTTCTTGCTTTATGTATGTGAGCATTGCCCTTGCTACACCCGGATTATTGCGGATTCTACGCTTGATTTTGTCTACAAGTCCTTGCTTTGCGTTTCCGTAAGTGTCTCTGCCGTCAAGAATACGCCTTACATCAGAACCGATAATATCAACGGCTTCGTTCATGTCCTTTTCTTCAATAGGTTCTGTAATGGAACTTTCGTTCTGTTCCATTGATTTAAGTTTATTCTGTGCCCAATCCCTAGCATATTTCTTGACGTAATGATTCCATACGGCAGTGGCAAGTGTATACTCGCTTACCTCTTCATCAAGTCCGGCTACTTTTTCTTTTAAAGACTGTAAAAACTCTTCATCGCTTTTTAATTTCAGACTTGCATACTGCTCAAGTTTAGCCTTGCCAAGTCTTTTTACACGGTCTTCCGCTGCATATTTTGTATATGAATCAGAAGCGTATTCTTTAGCCTTAGCGTCGATAATGCCGTTCATACGCTCAATACTTGTCTGTTTTTCAGAATCTTTATTGACATTTTCAGATTCCGCACCTATACTTATAGACGTGGACTGCGGAGTTATCTCCCAGCCCATGTTTTTTATAGTCTCAATATTAGTATCTAAATCATCTGTTAATTCTATATTTACAAAATCATCTTTAGTTTCTACAAATACACTTAACAAACCTTTATGGCTTAATTTATCTAATTTACTTCTGTCATTGGAAAAATCAGAATTTGTTAAGTCAGAAGGTTTTCTAAAAATGATTCCCATAGAATGTTCTTTCTTCATACCGTCATGGTAACCATTTCTTATTCCATTCTTTGAATCCTCTATGTATTTAAAATCTACTGGTACTCCATTTACTAAAGCGTCAACCTTTTTGCCGGGAATTGTATTATCTTCTTCAAGTAAATAGACTTCAAATCCTTTGCTTGCTAATATCGCAGCAATATTTCTTTCACTTGCCAATGCTGATTTATTTGTTCTTATATCAGCTTCATAGAAGTTACCACTATAGACTTTCCCTGTAATTTTAGAGGTATAAGTATGTGAAGTTTCTTTACATTTTAGCTTTGCGTCTTCACACCATTTTGTTTCCTCTTCGGTCATACTTTTCTTTAGTTTTTCCAATAAAGAATCTAATTTGTTATAACTCTGATTTTCTTTTTCTTCCGCTTCCTTGTCTTCCTGTCTTGCATAAACAACAAGGTTTTCTAAAGCCCCTTCATTCCAGTCGTAGCCGTTTCCGTCTTTTGCTCCGTCTCTATATCTGAATGAACGTGAATATTTCTTGCCGTCCTTTTCAAGTGAGACCTTACCATTTTCAATATTTACAGAATACTTTCCAAAGGTTGCAGGATATTTTTCCATGTAAGCGGCAAGTTTATTTTTGATTTCTGAATCAATGTTCTTTTTGTTTTCCTTTGCTTCAATATCATCATTCAGTTTTGAAACATATTTAGAAAACTCCTGTATCATTGGTAAAGGCTTGCCGTTTTCGTCAGAAAATCTATCACGGTTTTCAAGTACAAGCTGCATAAGTTCTTTTGAGTTTGTACACTTTTCAAGACGCTTTTTCAGTTTTCCTAAAGAGATTCTAGCCCCTTTAGAATCAGAATGATAAATCTTTTTACCGTCTTTTTTGTTTGGGTTTACATATACAGTGGTTGTATAAGTTTTTCCTGTCTTTGGATTTGTCGCAGTAATTTTCTTTGGCACTAAATGCCCTCTGCCTGCCGATTTAAGGATATAATCCACATAATCAGAAAATGACTTCTTTACTGTTTTCTCTTCCTTCTTAATCAAGCCGTCAATATGGTTTAAAAGTTTTGCTTTCCAGTATTCAAACTTGTTGTCTTTCATCAAAAACCTCATAATTGATTTAAAAATAAAAAAAGCCGGCTATCCCTGTAAAAAGAGATAACCGGCTTTCCGTGTTCGGATAAAACCGTTTATTTAATATGAGTATATCCGATTAAACCGACTTTGTAAAAGCGGATTTTCTTATGTAGAAATTGCCGTTTTTATCAAAGTAACACCATGACTTTTTAACACTAGAATTGCGTCTTAAAAACTCCTCATTTTCAGCCTTGATTTTTGCCTTCCATTCGTCGTCCATTGGGTGTAAATCGTTCATAATGGTATCTACATTAAGTTCAACAAGCTCTTCTACACTTAAAATATCCTTCTCATTTGCCTTATTATCAGCGATGGCTTTTTGCAGGAATGTTTCTCTCATGTCTTTTGCCTTAGAAATGTTATCCTTTGCAATCTGCATAAGTTTTACATAATCCTGTATCTTTGCTTCACAATCAGCTTCCGACTTCAACCCCTTAGAATCAAGATACTTTTTGCACGCTTCCCGGCTTTCGTTTCCTTTTTTCAAAGCCTTGTTATAGTCTTTGATATACTTTTTAGAAGTTGCTGCCTGTTCTTCCTTAAAAGCAATGTTTCTTTCAAAGTCGTGTATAGCGTCGTCATAGCCGCTTTTACCTTCTTTGTAACCCCAAGAGATTGTATAACCGCCTGCGTCATACTTTTTAAGTGCTTCCCTGTCGCTTCGTGTAAAGGTGTCTTCTTTGCCTTTATAATCCTTTTTGAATTGAGCAAGTTTTGCTTTAAGGTCTTTAATGTCATTGTTAAAGCCTTCAATTTTTTCTTGCTCTTTTTCAACACCTTCAAAACGCCAGTAAACGCTTTCTTTTGCTTCTTTTGCAATGTCTTCATCGCTCTTAAAAGCAATTTTAATCTGCTTATGGAGTACATCAATCAACTGTCCGTACATTCTATCATCATTCTTGTTTTTCTCGGTGTATTCCATTACCTGTAAATCGGCTCTTTTGTTAGGGTCTTTTATCAAAGCAAACTTCAATTCTTCCGGGTTAATGTCCTGTGCGTCCATTGTTTCACCTTCATACGAAAACAAATCATCGGTTCTTGATGATTTTTCATCGTGTTTCTGAAAAATCATCGGGTCAAGTGAATCGTGCATAAGCGGAATAATACAGTGTACAATCCCCTGTCTGTTTCCTTGTCTCCAACCTCTACCCCAAAGCTGCTGCACGTCTGTAGGATTCCAGTCAAGTTGTGTACAGTAAATTGAAGTAGTATTTCCATTCAAAGAGATTCCTTCTTTTATATCCTGTCCACCAATAATGATTTTACACTTTCCATTTACATCATTGAAATTGTCCTTAATTGCTTCACGCTTATCCGTGATTTTTTCAGAACTTCCCTTCGGCATTATTTCAATGGCTTCTTTTGGTATTCCGTGTCTAATCATATAGTTTTTAACCTGAGGGTGCTGCTCTACTCCCAAAGACATATACATAATTTGCCCGTGCGTAGAGTTCTGTTTATATTGTGCAATAATAGAATCACAGACAAACTTTAATTTTGGCGATGATTCTACAAAGTCTTTAAGTTCCGGGATTTCGTAACCGTCCGGAATAAAACTAGGGTCTACAAGTGCCGGACTTAATGCACAAAGTTTCATGGCGTTCATTGCACGGAACATATAGCCGTCGTCACGGTCTTTCTTTGGTGTCCGTTCTTGTTTTTCAATATATGCAGAACATTTATCCATGATAGCTTTTTGCAAGTCTGTTAATTCAAGTTTCGTTGTGTGCATACGTTTACGAGGTCTTGTTACTCCTGCTTTCTCTCCGTCCACTTTGTCTATGTAAGCAGTCAAAAGCCCCTGTAATTCCCCAAGGTTTTCAAACCCTTTTACTACTGGTGCTTCTGTGACAATATTAGCCTTCACTGCATATTCACGCTTTACTTTGCAGAAGTTAGAAACAAACTGTTCAAGAGAGTAATATCCCATTTCTTTGAGTTTATCCCTCGCCATATAAGACAAGATAGAATAAATCTCTGTAGGTGAGTTTTGGAATGGTGTAGCACTCAACAAGAAAGTGTTTCTGCCGTCATTTTTTCTCTGAATAAGCTGCGTAATAGCAAACAGTTTCTTTGCACGGTTAGAAGGCTCTCCACCGCTTCCAAGTCCGTCAAACTCGTTGCTCTCTCCCTCTGCGTCTTCCTTCCCCTTCTTATTCATGTGTTTTGGCATTTTGAAAAGGTTTCGGAAATTATGGACTTCATCAACTGTAACATGGTCAAATCCAAGTTCGCTAAACTGTACGCCCTCACTTCTTGTTTTTGCCATACCGCCTACAAGTTCGTCCGTCTTTTCGTCTTTCTGTGCAGCAGCTCTTTTTGACTGTTTCTTTTCTGCTCCTGTAGAATCAAAAGTAGCATATTCTACATCTTCGTGAATCTGTGCTTCTTCATCTTCATTGAAGCCGATGTTTTCAAGTCCTTCATAAGTACAAACAGAAATAGTACCGTCTTCAATCTTCATTCCTTCTTTCCAGTAATTCTTAGACAAGTTGCCTAATTCATTTACTTTCATATCCGGGAATAACTGATGAATAGATTTTATCCAGTTTGCGTACACTGGTTTAGGAACACAAATAAGCGGCTTCTTTGCCCGTCCTGTCTGAATCTGATTTACAGTAGCGACGATTCCGCAAGCAGTTTTTCCTACACCTACATCATAAGCAAGAAGTCCAGTTCCCTTGTTTACAAGTGTAGAAATTCCCTTTATCTGTTGCTCGGTAAGATTAAACGGCTTCTTTCCTTTATGAGAACTCATACCGTCCACAAAAATAGGAATCTTTGTATAATCCGGGTTTACAAAAGAAGTGCTCTTCAAGTTCCATGCGGCGGTTAAGTCTTTTTGGTCTTCAAGGCTCAATCCTTCCTGTAAGTAGCGGTTAAACAGTTTTATTGCAGTATCTCGTCTCTGCTGCTTTTTATTTTCCCTGTAGCGTTCCTTTCCCTTTTTATCGTCTGTTCCGGCTTCTCCTTTTTCAAGTTTAAGCGGTATTTTTTCGATAAAATCTCTAATATCTTGCCAGTTAAGCATTGGTGGGATTTCTTCACGGGTAATAGGTGAATCACCCGAACCGCCATACCCTGCCCATTCATAGAATCCGTTAATAAGGCTCATTCCGTCTTTAGTCTTGTATTCTCTTGCCCAGTCTGTAATTGGTGAGAGTGTAAACTGTCCGATTTTCTTTTCAACCGGGCAAACTTCTTCAAGAAGAGATTTTTTAAGTTCATACTGTGGGTCGTTTTCGTCAAGATTACTAAGTTTTTCACGGATATTACCACTCGCAAAGTTTACGGCATTTGTATAAACTTCACCGTCTTTAATGAAGTGGTCGCTACTCTTAACATATTCCTTTTGCTCTTCTGAAAGTTTAGTCATATCGACATTACCGAACTTGTCAGTAACCTTCCAAATAGGCAAATCTTTAGGGTCAATCTGCTTTCCGTATTTCTTGTTAAACTCCGCAGCGTCGATAATATGAGCGTCCGGGCTTATAGGGTAATTATGCTCACCTTCGGCGTTCTTATTGCCTTTCATTGCTTCGCTTCGGTTTCGCTTTTCCTGCTGCTCGTCTGTAAAAATTACATCTTCGCTCTTACCGTCTACATTTACCTTAACGCCTATAGTCTTGCGGTTTCTCTGAATATATCCAGTAACAACGCCGACACCACTTTTTACTTTTACAGTGTCGCCAAACTTTGTTTTAGAAGTAATTGGGCTTGCCTTTGGCTTTTCTTCAACGGTTGCAATCTTTTCAGCAGCTTTCTTGATTTCGGCTTCAATCTCTGATTTTCCTACATTGATATTTGCAACTGCACTTTCAAAATCTTCGCCGTCTTTTGGTTTAATGTATGTTTCTTCTCCAAAGCGTCCGATTCGTGTAGATACTTCTCCGGCTACATGGTCGGGATTGTTTTCAAAGTATTTTGTAAGTGCTTCTGTAGTTGTTCCTTTGCCTTTACGGAATACAACAATATCAGTTCCAATATCTGTACTGTCAAAAGTTCCGTTAGGAAGTCTCCACGCTTCAAGAAGTTCAGCCTTACCGACAATCTTTTCAAGGTCTTTTCCGTAAGAAGTTTTACCGTCCATAAAACCACTAGGAACAACCATTGCCATAATTCCGCCGTCTTCAAGAGTATCAAGAGTTTTTGCCATAAAGTAAGATTCATAGCGTTTAAACTCTTTGCCTTCACCCATACCCTTATATTTGCCGGAATATTCGCCGTATGGTGGATTTCCTACCGCTACATCAAACTTTTCAAAGTTCTTTTGTGCAAACCGTCCTTTTTTGTTCTTCAAGAAATTTTCTTGAAAAGCACCTTGTACTATTTCAGCTTCCGGGTGCAAAATATGAGCAATTCTTGCAGATTCTTTTTCAAGTTCAAACATCGTGAACTTTTCTTTTCTTCCTTCCGCAAAGCGTCCAATACCACTAGAAGGCTCAATAACTCTTTTATCCTGTCTAGGGTTGTATTTATCTACAATCTGCCATACTTTGGAAATTACATTGCGTGGCGTATAGAACTCGTAAAGAACACCGCTATTGCTGCTTCCTTCTTCGTCTGTTCCACCTGCTCCAACATATTGAGACAAAATAACCTTATCAGCGTCCGTAATATCCTTGTCGTCTTTCTTTAAGATTTCCCGACACTGTTCACGGATTTTTCTAGCCTGTCCTTTTGTTATTCGTCCTCTTCCTGTGTTGACATCATTGCCGTCTGATTCTGCAAGTCCTCTTCCAAGTTCGCTAGAACTGAATAAAGGTTCGCTTCCGTCAGTTCTGCTTTCTGTGCCAAGCACATTCTTATTGCCTGTTCCTTCGCTCCGTCCAGTCCGTAAGTTTTCATTACTATTGGATAATCCGTCCGGCTTAATTTCAGTGTTATTGTTTCCATTTCCGCTATCTCCTGTTAAGTCTTCAAATACGCCGTTTTTGGCAGCGTTTTTATTTCCCTTCATGGCATTTGAGCGGTTAGCAGTCTTTTCAGCTTCGCTTTCTTCCGCTTCTACTCTCTGCCCTTCAACGCTATAAATACTCCAAACTTTACGCATTAAAGAACGGTTTACAAGAAGTTTATCGTCAGAAGGTTTCTTTTCTTTCTTTTCAGCCACAACTTTAGCCGCAGCACGTTCTTTTACCGACTGTTGTGTTTCCGGCTTTTTATACTTGTCTCTTTTTTCTTTTTTCGAGAAAAGATTATCCCATTTAATTTTGTTTGTGAAATATTCAAGAACATGAGCGGCAAAAGTATTTTTATCTACGCCGTAATCTTTCTTGATTTCGTTCTTTGCGTAGTCGTCTTCTACCCTCTGTTTCTTGATTCCAAAACACTCTAAAAGTGCCTTAAACGGGTGTTTCCAACTGTCTGTATAGACATAGTTCCAACCTTTGCCCGTTTTCTTTGGATAGCGTCTAATATACTTATGGGAGAGTGATTTCTGAATCTCTTCCCATTCGGTATGTTTTCTATAACGCTCCATGAATCCGAAAACAATAGCCATTGTTTACCTCCCAAAATATATCTAAAAGTAAAGTAATGTATAACAAAACTTAAACTTTCTATTGACAATCTTGTTTATAATTTTTATTTGAAAGTGATTTTCTTTCCGTGTTGTTTCTTTTGTAGAATATGTTTTTTGAATGTTTCAAAAGGAACGGTCTCAACATCGCCAAAGAATCCGGGTTTGTCATACTGTGAAAAGTATGCTTTTTTTGCTTCTTCCAAAGTGTTAAAACCTAACATTACTTTGTCTTCGTCATACTTCTTTGTTCCCGGTATTTTCTGATGAATTATGTAAACATTCTTTGCGTTTTCGTTGTCGCCTAAATAACAATCTACATGGTCGCCGTCCACGCCTACCGTTCCACGGATATAGCCGTAGTCGTAATTCATTCTTATAGACCATTCGTGCCCGTCGCTATCAGTGCCACGTCTTACGCTGCCTTTGCGGTTTTCTATGGATATGTTCAGCCCCCGAAAAATTTTTCTATCCTGTAGTTTGTGTCCGCTCCATGTCAAAGATTTTTCTACGGAATCACTTTTGAAAAGTTCGTTGATTCTGTCTGTAAAGCCTTTTGTTGAATCGTCGGGATTTTCTATACCTTTTGCCTTGTACTCTTCTGTAGCTTTTGCAACTGCATTGTTCCATTTTTTAGCATTGTTGCTTTTTTCTGCTACAAGTGCGTTTACGCTTGAAAAGTTCTTATCATATCTAACCCATGTTCCACGACAATAAGGGTGGAAAACTCCAGTACAAACTTTATAGCCTCTATTGCTCCATTCTTTGCCTTCCCAAATAACATAATCTGCTATTCCGTCGTGTGCGTTTTCGTCGTTCAGCGGCTTTTCGCTCCATACTGCTATTTTGCCGTTCATTTCCCGGCAATGAGGGCAAGTGTTATCGTCCATAACTTCAATTCTTTCAAAATAGACTTTTTCGCCCTCTGTAGCGTGATATACTTCTTCCCGGATAAAGGAATTATTAAAGGCGTTCTGAATCTCTGTATCTGCAAGGCGTTGAAAATCTCTGCTATCACCTACCATTTTGTCAAAAAGTGATTGCGATACCTGCCCTTTGCTTTTACGTCCTTTTACGCCGTCAATAAGAATCTGCTTTATTTCCCCACGCATTTTGTCGGTAACGTTTGTTACTTCCGTTGCTGCCGACTGTGTGAGTGTTTCAATTCTTGCCATTTCGGAACGTTCAAAACTATTCCCAAAAATATCCTTCATGTTCTTTACTGAATCACTTATCCAGTCGAAAGATTTCCCGTGATATTCCACTTTATCCAACTGTAATTTTTTTACGGCTTCCAAAGTGTTATATCTAAGCATACGGTCAAGTATTTTTGCCAAACTTTGAGACTGTAAAATTATTTTCTTGCTTGAATCTGTGATATTGCGGTTTAAGAACTTTTCAAGATTCTTTACAAACTTTTCCCAGTCTTTTTGTTTGATTGGCTCTCCGCTTTCCGGGTAATAGAGAATCTTGCCTTTATGCGTAAGATTTTCAGACTTTGACATTACGGTTTTCTTTGGAAGGTCAAAGTAATCTGTAACAAAATCATAAGTATTATGAACAAACTCCGAAAAGAACATACACCATTTATTAGTTAAGTCTTCCTGTGCCTTGTAAAAGAATATCTCGCCTTTTGCAGCTTTTAGCGGTACTCCCAAAGACATAGACATTGTACGTAAAGCCTTCTGAATCTTTTCTTGAGAATAGTCTTTGATTTTAATATTTACATCGGGAAGTTTTCGGGTATTGTCTGCCGGAATAATAACCGTTTTTTCACCATTCAAGCATTTTTCAAGTTGCTCAAACTTCGCTTCACGATTTCCCACTGTAATATCTGATATTTTAATTGTAGTAATTCTGTTGACAGTCTTGTTCATGTTCCTAGTCCGTCTATATCCAGTATGTCAGTGATTTATTAACACCTTCGTCAGTGTCACTACTTCCAAAGTCAAGCGGTTTATCTTCTTCGTTTTCTGTGTCCGTTTCCTGTTCTTCTGAATCACCGCCGTTTACATCATTCCATGCGTCGTTATTTTCTCCGCCTTCGTCCTCTGCTGCGTCCGGGTCTTCCATGTCTCCACCGCCGTCCATTTGTGCCGATTGATACATTTGAACAAATTGAGGATTTGCAGGGCATTTGTCAGCCCAGTCCGCTTCAATTTTTGGAAGTCCTTTTTCCTGTCTCACTTCATTAAGTGTCTTGTAAGATTCAAGTTCACCTTTTGCAATATCAAGAACTTGCTTAGGGTCGTCTCTTTCGTAGCCTACAAACTCAATTTCATAACCCGGAAAAACCTTTTCTACAATCTGATTGATGTATTGCTGCAAGAACGCCAACATATCACCCAAAACAAGGGATTTTGACGCTTCAATTTCGGGTGCAGTGTTTCTTTCAAAAACTGGTTGTGATTTTGAACTATGCAACCCCAGTTCTTCCATGCTGCAACCAAAAAGCGAAACAATACCGCTTGTAAGGAAATCTAACCAACCTTGAAATTCCATTTCCCGGTTAGTTCCATTAAGCGACACCCATTTGATACTGTTAGATTCTCCACCCTTGCCGTTTCCTGCCGGAATGATTGGCACTCTCCACTGGTTTGCAGTTGTGCCGCTCATAATATCAACTAAATACTCTTCCATTTGCTCTACAGTTTCCTGTGAAGCGTTTCCGTCAAGTAAAAGCATACCTCTAGGAAGTTTATTTTCTGTGAAGAATCCTGCATTGTATGTAAAAGCGTTGATATTGCTTGTAATAAGGTCTATAGCCTGTTCAACGTATGAGTAACCATAAAATGAAAAGTTTACGTCAGTTCGTGGATTCTGATAGTCAAAAATCAATGTTCCTTCCGGGTAAAATGCCTGTGGAATTGAGTTGATAATTTGAACGTGTTTAATGTTGTAAGGGTTTTCTTGGTCGGGCAAAACCTTTTCAATAGTCGCACCGTCTACCGCCCAAAATGCGTAAGGTCTTCCGGCTTTTGTGAATCCGAGTTCAGTGGCTACTTGGTCAATTTCAAGAGTATCACGGATAATTTTTGTACAGAATCTAACAAAGTTGTCACGGTCACTAGATTTTTCAAATCCAGTGTTAAGCAAAAACTGCTCGATTGTTTCACGCTCTTTAGACTTCTTTCCTGCTGCTTTAATTACATCTTCGCCGGTTTTCTTAACAACAAAACCCCGTAAGTTTCTGTTTGTAGAAGGTTTCAGAAAAGGTCTGATTTTCTTTTGAACATTGGTAATGCATAAATTGATTATCCACGCTTTTTTTGACACTCTGCGTAAAGTTTGACAATCAACTTCACGGTTCATGTGTCTATCTGCGGTTCGTAAATTACCATAAATATTCTCTACATCTGATAATGGGTCAAAGAATGATGATTGAAAACCGCTTTCAGTCTGCTTAAAATAATTTGTGTTTTTGAATCGGTTTGAATAGCGTTTTACTTTTTCCAGTTCCCTTTTAACGTCGATAGGTTCGGGCATTATACTTTTTGCAACTGGAATAATAGAATTACTTGATGTTTCCACGTTGAACTCTCCTTAAAACTGATGATAAGGATTTACCGCTTCGGTGGGTCAGTTGTGAAGCGGTGCTATTTGAGAGTTCTTCGCTATTTATAGAGTTTACCACGATAATATCTTTATTTCTAGCATATTCTGAATAGAATCCCGGTGCTCCTGTGTCTTCTGTTGCTGCATGATTTGCCAAAGCCCACGCCCAAAAAGCGTCGGCGTGTCCTTTATCATTTCGTTCAGCGTCATATCTAAAACTACCACCCGATGAAGGTGTACGCTTAATCGAGTGAATCTGTGAATGAAAATCTCTGTCATTTTCAAGTTCAAACTCAACCCTTTCAAGTCCAGTTTTTACACCCATTGCCAAGATTTCTTTAGACTGCATTGAAAAAAGATAAGGTTCTACACGTTCGCCGTATTCCGTTTTCATTGTTTCTGCCAAATCTCGCCCGATACCTGTCATATCAATACAAGCCCTAAAAATTGGTAACTGGTTCATTAACTTTCTGAATACATTTCTTTGAGCGTCAAAAGTTGCGTTTCTCATTTCAATTCGTGCGACTGATTTTTTCTTATCCTTAACTTTCCCGATGATGTAAAAAACTGTAGCGTCGTGATTTCGCCCAACGTCAAACCCCATAAATAAAGGTGAGCCGTGAATATCCGGGTTATACTGTAAAATAAGTTCGTCAGCGTCTTTAAAGGCTTTTACTTCGATGTTTCTTTTTGCGTTGAAGTATTCCTCATCATTTTCAATATTTACTGGAACATCGTCCTCACGTCTTCCGGGAGTATTCGAGTAAATCAATTCAAGTGAAATATAAGAACTTGCGGAATCAATGAAAGTACACTCACATTCCTGCTGAAAATCCTCAAGCGTAGAGTTTTGATAAAGTGCTATAAGTCTGTCAGTTCCGAAAGTTAAAACACGCTCTTCTGTAGACATATCTTTTGCAGAAACAACGGCGTTTTTAACGTCCTTGCACATTACTTTTGCATACCACCACGGAATAAAATAGCGGTCAAAACTCTTGTACTTTTCTCTGTCTGTACAGATTTCATAAAACTTGCCGATTGTTCCTAATGGCGTGCTACCTACTTCTATACAACCTCTACGCAGGGTACAGAATGAAGCTGCCGTGTAGATTTCTTTTGATAATCTAGGAAGATAAATTGCGAACTCATCTAAACAAACATCGCCGTTTTTACCTCGTGGCGGTCTGCACGGTAAACTAATCAAACGGCTTGTAGTTTTTCCGCCTATATCCTCAAACTCTAGCATTGTAGCGGTAGAGTGTACCAATTTCTTTTTATATCTATCCGGGATTGATTCGTAAAACTCACGGGCATAGCGTATTTTTTCCTGTGCGTCGTCTTCGTTGTATGAAACAAACTGTTTTGTATATTTTGTTCTTGCCGGGTCTAATGCTTTTACAAGTCCTTTGATTGAAACGATAAAAGAAAAACCAGTCTGTCTTGATTTTAAAAGGCTTATAAACCGGCTTCTATTCTGTATAAAATCGTCCTGCCAAAAGTCAAGTTCTATATCCTTGTTGTCATATTTCATAAAAGCATAGATATAGTTCAACTTTTCTTCGGGTGTCCACAATTCCATTTAATCAGTCCTCTTCTTCTCTTTCCGTACTGTCATTGTTTTTCAGTTCGGAAAGTTCGGCAATTTCTGCATTTTTACGCATTACCTTAGTTTTTACCTGTAAATTGCCCTTGATGATTTCCGCAGTGGTTTCTACTTCGTAACCTTCTTTTTGGTCTTCGCCGTTCATTTTTTCGTAAAGTTCAATCAGCTTGTTTTCTTCGGCGTTTCTGTTAGGCAGTTTGTAATTTGGAATTGAACGCTGCCCTACAAAGTCCACGCCGTCAATACATTGCTTCTGTTCTTCTGTCAGTTCTTCCGGTTTTTTGATTGAAACATTTGTAAAACGTTTACCGTCTTCATTTACATAGTCTTCAATCTTGTAAAAGTCTAAACCGTTAAACTCTGCTCTGATTGTCTTACGCTTGATGATACGGTGATATGCGTCTTCAATCCCCGTTTTTACAATATCCTTGTCGAACTTTGCAATGATTGGAGCAACCTTAGAATTATTCTTTAACTGGTAACCGTTTATTCTTGCGGATTTTTGAGAATAACCGGCTCTTCTAGCAGCTTTTGCAGCGTCGTGATATGCGGTAGTTTCCGGGTATGTATACCAAAAAATAAAAAGTTTTTCTTTTTGAGTGAGTTTCACCCCTTCGCCGTAGTCGTAAGAATCTAAGTCTATAACGCTGCCGTCGTCCAAGGTTATTGAGAAGGTTTCTTTAGGTTTTGTTTTACGCCGTTTCTTTGGTTTTTCTTCCACAAGTTCCGGTGTCTCTAATGTTTCATCACTCACTGCTATTTTCCTGTTCTTCCTGCTTACTTTCACTGCATACGTGCTTTATATAGCCTTTTATAGCGTGTCCGCCTTCTGTTACAATCTCGATTTTTTCAGCGTCACACATTGTTGTTGCGTTGAATCCAGTTGCTATATATTTGATTGCGTTTCCGCACTTTGGGCATACCTGCATATTACGCCCCCAAATATTTTTTTAATGTTTCGCCCTTGTAAGTTTTGGAATAAGAAAATGACTTGATTTCGCCGTTTTCAAAAACAAAGACAATAGCACCGTTAAAAATCGGGTCTTTTGCCATTTCAAGATATTTCTTGATAATATCCTGTGTTTCTGAATCGCTTGCGGTTACTGGTAAATCGTGCTGATTAGCTTCATGCAAAAGAACGCATTCGCCACGTTCAAAGCTAAGTTTAACGCTTCCTGTGTATGCTTCTTTTACTCTGTCATTAAGATACTCAATAATACAATTAAAACGCTCTTTCATTTTCCCACCGTTTCAATTTATATCATTGGTCAGTTATGATATGGATTTTTTTTGAAGTTCTTTCTAAATGTTATTATAGTCTGAATAAACTCTAAAATCAATGTTCTAAACTATAGAGTTTATGGGCTATCTCTTCAAACTTGCTTAAAGGAATAATTACTACTTTTTTCATTGATAAAACCGGACTTTTGACAAATAGCAGCCAGTTATCCAGTTGGTCGCAGTTGCTTTCTGCCTGTCTAGTCCATTCCGGCAGTGAAATATTCTTACAATTTTTGCACTCAATGGAAAATGGAAACGCTTCTTTTGCCTTCCCTCTTAAAATAACATCAGTTCCGTTAAGTCCGCTTTCCCGGCTATGAATGTCGCAATTATCGTCTTTTTGGTCGTAAGGAATCCCGGTAACTCGACTTACAAAGTCGCAAACTTCTTTCTGCCAGTCCAAGCCTTTATTTTTTGCCGAACGTGGTTTTATGGTTTTCATCGAGTTTTCAATACGTTTAATTAAGTTTCTGTTTGCTTTTGTATCTTCGTCTTTTTGAAGTAGTTTTATGATTTTTTCCTTCTCGCTCTTATTCAGATTCAGCATTTTGCACCTCTAATATCAATTTTTCCCGGAAAAATTGTTACTACATTAACAATCTTTCCGGATTATTTAACTTTTTACATCAAATCTCGGATATTCTTTTTGAATAGAAATTTCATTGCTATTCTGAATCTTTGAAAGAAATTAGCCGAAGCTGCTTTCGCTTCAATCATTACCAAGGCTTGATTAAAAGCCTGTGAATAGCAACTATTCACCTCTTTTCTTATCTGCCTGTTGTATTTTCCGCTCATTTTCCTCACGCTCCTTTTCAAATAAGTTTATCCAAATTGCACCGACAGAAAGAATGACTATATAAATCATTACAACCGCCACCCCTGCATACTGAAATATCGTTTTTATCATTTTGCACCAAAAAACCTCTTATTTCTTTTCTTTTACAACCTCTATCAGTCTTCCAAGCCTTTCTTTGAATACTTTAGCCGTTATCTCTTCGTCAAACTTTTTGTCAGTCTGTGCTCTTTTAAAACAGTTCTTGCAAATGTAATAAACCCTGCCTGTTTTATCAGCAATGTTCTTTCTGAAAAATCCGTGCATAAGTTCCGTGTCGGGATAATCTTTCAAGCACCAAGGACACTGAAAGAAATCGGGTGCTATTTTAAATTCGTCGGGTACTGGCATGGTTATTTTTTGTCTCCTGTTCCTTCTGCTCTTTTTCGATTCTTTTCAAGACACCCAAGTATGCAGGCTTCAATATTGATGTTTTCATTTGCCGCAATAATCAAAACGCAGCAAATAATATCAGCAAGTTCTGAAGCAAAATGCGACTTATTGTGTAAGTGCATTTCCTCAACTGGTAACTCAATATCGTCTATTGTTCTAGGAATCTCATTAGCTACATAACCGTATGATTCTGTAGCTTCTATAACTTCCGTCGCACAGTGTTTTAACATCGGCAATGTCCTTGCGTTGATTTTTACCCCGTTCTTTTGCCGTTCTATTGCGTTGTTAAGTGCCAGTTCCGCACATTTATTCAAATCAATCATTCTTCTACTCCTACTTTATCCAGTGCCATTTGTGGATTCGTTGCATGAACCACCGTTCTAGTGTCACAAGTCGGGCAATGAACTAAATAACATTCATTTTCGCCGTAGTACCACAAAAGCGGTGTAAGACACTTTGCACAAAGCCTTTTTATATAAGGCGTTTGGCAATCTCGCCAGTAGCAGTTACAAATACCAACTACATTTATAGCGTCGTCTTTGTTTATCATTTAATCACCCCAGTTCATGCAGGTAGCTTCTTCAAGCCCCCTGTAATAGCAACTACTACAAATCTTGTCTTTTCTGCCAATCAAACTGAATTTATGACACTCTCGACAAAATCCAAATCTATTGCGTTCTAGGTTGATTGTCACATAATGTCCAAAACCTCTATCAAGTTTATTTGCAAGTGCAACAATAATTTTATTTTTACAGTGTGCTTTATCCATGTGCTCCTTCCTTGTCAGTCCATTTCTGCTTCTAGTTTCGCTTCCGCCTGTATCTGCTTTATTTCTTCATCACTTTTATCTTTGAAGTCAAAATGTGGTGAACTTTTAATAGCAGAACACGTTAGGCAGGTGTTATGAGTGACAAGTTTATGAACCGGGCAGTTATAGTCACAAACTGTTTTCAGTTGTTCATTTTCCTTTTTCAGTTTTAGAATATCTCTAGCTTCTGATAAGGTTTTCTCTAAGTCAAAACTTAATAGTTTATCTTTGACATAGCTTTGATAAACTTTCTTAAAGGTTTTATCAGTTACTTGCCTTTTTTCCTTCTTCAAGTCCATATAAAACCGCATTTCTAACATTGCAAAACATTTTACATTTTTCTTTTTTGCAAGAATCACTACAACTGCGACAACATTCTGTTGTTGCATAATCTATCGCTATTGTCCTGTCTTTATTTGTCATTTTCATTTCTTCAACCCCTTTTTGAGTAGCTCAAGAATTAAAACTACAACAAGCAAAATTGCGGCAACACCTAAAGGAATCCAAGTGGGAGATAAAACCCAAACCCAACTCCATTTAATAACCTTGCAAAGTTTTAGAACTATAAAAACAAGCTGCAAAACTTCAAAAAATCCCATTCCTGCTTTTCCGCCATTATTTGACATCTTCACCCCCTTTGTTTTCTTTCTTTTCTACGTCTGTCATTCCTTATCACCTTTATCCATAATTTCTAATCCAATTTTTAAATCGTCAGAACATAAATTTCCTTCTTTTGCTAAAGAATGTAAAAGGTAACAATCTTTTCTAAAAGTTCTAAAATCTTTGTATCTTTCCTTAAAATCTGTTTTTGCAACTTCAAACAAAGCGTTTGAAATAATTGCTATTTCTGAACCACTTAAAACTACTGTGGCACTATTTGAATCTGAATTCACCTGTCTTATAATCATTCCTTTACCACCTTCATCATAAATCTGTAATAAGAACCACATTTTTCTTTTTTCAGAAGGTCGGGTCTTTCCATAAGCAACCTTGAAAAATGGTCAAGAACCATTCTTTCCTGCTCTGCTTTCAATTTTTCTTTTGAAATAACTGAAAAATATTCAGCTTCGGTAGTTACCGGAATGGCACAAGTTAAAAATTCAATTTCAACTTTCTTTTCAAACTTTTTTGTCCCATCAAGTATTGCTTCATATTCACTAAGTTTATTTTGAAGATTTCTTACCACTTTTTTATATTTATTTCGCTTTGCTCTTCTGTTCATAAATCCCCCAGTCTGAAATGAATTGCATAAACCGGCTTGTCGATTTTTAAGTCTGTATTTTTACCGTCAACTCTTTCTACTTTGGAAATAGTTGCTTTTAATCTTGTGTCGGGATTATAACCAAGTTGAAAATAACAAATCGGCTTTCCACAAAGATTTAATTCTTGGACTACATTTTTAATTCTTTTTGTCCAATAATCCTTGACTTCTCTATATTCAACAGTTTTTTCGCCGTTTTTTATCTTTTCGTACCACTCTTTTTTTAAAGGAAAAATCAGCATAAACTTTCTCCATACAAAATGTATAAAATCTCTTTGTTAGTGATTTTGGGAAAAACTGAAAGAAAACGCTTTTTTCTTTCTTCACCGATTACAAGTTCATCAAGTGAATCCTTGTATTTATCAACACTGTAGTAATGTTCTTTTATGCTTTTATACAGTTCATAACTGAAATTGCGTTTACCGCTTCCAACCATGCTTATATAAGACATAGAAACACCCAAGCGTTCAGCTTGCTTTGCCTGTGTTTCTCCGTAATCAACCCTTAACTTTGCAAGGATTTTTCCGATTTCGTTTCGGTAACACATCGTACTTGAAAAACCCATTTCCCCACCTCACTTAAAAAGGAATGTCTTCTGTAAACCCGAAGTCATTTTCCTGCTCAAACTGCTGCATTGGCTGATTGTTTACCGGCTTAAAAGTGTTCTGTGACACTGCATTATTTTGATAACCTGTATTGCTCTGATAGCCATTAGCATTGTTCTGATAATTGCCGTTATTATTTCCGTCACTTTCGCTTTTCCCACCCAAAAGCTGCACGGATTCAGCAATTACAGTAATCTTTGAAAATCTTTGCCCCTCTTTTTCCCAACGGTCTTGTTTCAGATACCCTTCTACCGCAATCTGTTTACCCTTCATAAGATAAGGCTTGAGATTTTCAGCAGTCTTTCCCCATATAGTTACATCAAAGTAACTAACATCGTTTACCCATTCTTCACCACGCCTTACACTGCGATTTACCGCAATGCTTACTACTGCTTTTGCAGTACCATTTGAAAGGTATGCAAAATCATATTCATTACTTCCCAAATCACGGGTAAGTCGCCCTATTAAAATTACTTTATTCAAATCTGTAGCCATGTTTTATTTTCTCCCTCTGTAGTCGGGTGCTTTTATTGTGATAATCTTTGTTTCCTGCCTTAAACGACTCAAAACATCATTGTTCACAAATCTTTCAAAGCAGTTGTCACAACCTTTTTTAGGACAGTCTCGACTAAGATGTGTGTTTGAAAGAATCATAAAAGGCAATCTTCTTGTATGCCTTTTATCCAAAATGTAACTAAGCCAGTTCAATTCTGCGTCACTGCCTTTAGTTCTTCCCATTTCATCAATTACAAGCATTGGAAGGCTTGCAAGTTCTTTTGTTATTTCAAGTTCTGTTTTTTCAGCCCTTGCCGAATAACTTTGTCGAATCATAGTTGTAATTTC
>JAZLFH010000006.1:0-34629 GCA_045615705.1 Clostridia bacterium | reverse complement strand
ACTTGAAGATATTACGGAGGGTGAACTCTACATAGGAGATAAACTTGTAAACGATGTTGCTCCCAAGTCCCGTGATATAGCGATGGTTTTCCAGAACTATGCACTTTACCCTCACATGACGGTATTTGAGAATATGGCATTCGGACTTAAACTCAGAAAGACCCCCAAGGACGAGATTAAACGCAGAGTTACCGAAGCCGCTAAGATTCTTGACATTGAGCATTTGCTTGACAGAAAGCCGAAGGCTCTTTCCGGCGGTCAGCGTCAGAGAGTTGCACTCGGTCGTGCTATCGTTCGTGAGCCGAAGGTATTCTTGATGGACGAACCGCTTTCAAACCTTGACGCAAAACTTCGTGTTCAGATGCGTACGGAGATTACAAAACTTCACCAGAGATTACAGACAACAATTATCTATGTTACTCATGACCAGACAGAGGCTATGACAATGGGAACAAGAATTGTTGTTATGAAAGACGGCGTAATGCAACAGGTTGATTCTCCGCAAAAACTTTATGATGAACCGGTAAATATGTTTGTTGCCGGATTTATCGGAAGTCCGCAGATGAACTTTGCAGATGCAACAATTACAGAGGATCAGGAAAGTGTATATGTTGAACTTGGAGATTACAAGTTTAAACTTTCCGAGAGTAAAGCAGCAAAAGCAAAGGCTTATGTAGGAAAGACAGTTACTTTGGGTATCCGTCCCGAGGACCTTTATGATGATGAAGAGTCGTTGGAAAAATATGAGGGATATAATTTTGATGCAGATGTTGAAGTTACGGAACTTATGGGTGCGGAAACATACCTTTACCTCACGGCTGCAGGCAATTCGTTTACGGCAAGAGTTAAACCCACGACAAAAGCAAAAGTTAACGACAAGATTAAGGTAGCACTTGACCCTGAAAAGATTCATCTCTTTGACAAGGAAACGGAAGTAACCATCACCAACTAATTTTTATGGGATGTAAAAAAAGTTAAGAACGCAAAAAGGAACTGTATGTGTTATACAGTTCCTCTTTTTTTAAGAAATCACAAAAAAGTGGAAAAAACTACAACTTAAACAGTGAAAAAACTTTTTGCTGCGAACAAACTTCGCCACTCGGCGTACCTTTGTACGCCATCGGATGCCCTCGCCTACGGCTACGGCTCAGTTTGTCCGCTCTTAGCATTTTTTCCTATCCCATAGGGATGTAAAAAAGTTAAGAACGCAAAAAGGAACTGTACAATTAAGTACAGTTCTTTTTTTGTAAGAAAATTTGCAAATAAAGCACAATAAAAAAAACAAAAAATCGAATATAAAAACTTTTTGCTGCGAACAAACTTCGCCACTCGGCGTACCTTCAAAAGACACACTAAAAATCTTTGAAAAAATACTACATTTTGTGTAAAAACTCATATAATGATAGAAAAGAAGTACGAAACGATACAACAAAAAAGACATTTGTCTATGCACAAAAGACAAAAAACGAAAAATTTTTGGTATAAAATGATAAAAAACACTTGCAAAATTTATTAAAAATGCTAAAATATATGCTTGAAAGTGATTGAATAGAAAATCAAAGGAGAAACTTTGATATGGAAACATTAAAATTTTTGCACGTATTTAATATTGCGGTAGTAGTTTTAATGACAATGGCATACTTTTATCAATATCTCTACCTTATTGTAGGGCTGATATTCAAAAAAGTAAAGCCTCTTAAAGAAGCCTCAAAAAACAATCGCTTCGCAACGCTTATTTCGGCACGAAACGAAGAAAATGTTATTGCGGATTTGGTTAAAAGTTTAAAAGAACAGGACTATCCGAGCGAACTTTTTGATGTATATGTTCTTGCCGATAACTGCGATGACAAAACGGCACAAGTCGCAAGAGAAGCAGGGGCAATTGTTTACGAGAGAACCAATGCCATAAAAAAGGGTAAAGGCTATGCCCTTGACTATTTGATTAAAGCTATAAAGGAAAGAGTCGGCGAAGGTTATTATGACGGCTATTTCGTTTTTGATGCAGATAACATTGTAGACAAAAATTTTGTTAAAGAAATGAACAAAACTTTTGACACAGGTTACGAGATAATCACCGGATACAGAAATTCAAAGAATTTCGGCACAAATTGGATTAGTGCAAGTTATTCGCTTTGGTTTTTAAGAGAAGCAAGATTTTTAAATTATCCGAGGATGCTTTTGGGCAATTCTTGTATGGTTTCGGGAACGGGATTTTTTGTATCGCAAAAGATAATTGACGAAAACAACGGTTGGCCGTACCATCTCCTTACGGAGGATATTCAATTCTCGGTTAACAGCATTTTAAACGGTTATAAAATCGGCTACTGCGACAGTGCGATAATCTATGATGAGCAACCCACAACATTTAAGGCTTCTTGGGACCAAAGAATTCGTTGGAGCAAGGGCTTTTTCCAGGTAAACGGAAAGTATCTTCCCAAACTTTTAAAGGGTGTAGCTTTTTCAAAGGATCAAAGAATGTCATGCTTTGATGTCTGCATGACAATCGTTCCCTGCATTTTCCTCATTGCGGTAGCGATAGTCGTAAATGCAGTTGTGTTGTTCTCAAATTTGGGAAAATCAAGTTATATTGCTCAGCTTATAACATCGGAAGCAACAAGATACTTGGTTTTGGCAATTGTCAATTACTACACAGGTTTGGTGTTCTTTGCCGCCCTTACCGTAGCGGCGGAGTGGAAGAGAATTCCTGCCACGACATCGGATAAATTAAGACATCTTTGGATGTTCCCGGTATTTATGGCATCATATATTCCTATAACATTTGCGGCACTCAGGAAGAATGTTACATGGCGTCAGATAAAGCACTATGCATCGCCAAACTTTGCTCCCGAAACGCCGAGAAAGTAAAATTGGGCGAATAAAAAAACGCACCGACCGCATAAAAGAGAAGCAAATAATAACATTTTGCTTTGTTAAATAAATTTTAAAGTTAAGAAAAAAACTCGGTTCTTAACAAAATTTAATAAAATGATTTTTATGCTACGGACAAACTTCACCTCTCGGAGTACCTTCGTACACCTTCGGGTTCAGTTTGTTCGTTCTGCACGCTTTTTTAGTCGCCCAAGGGCTTAAAAAACGCACCGACCGCATAAAAAGAGAAGCAAATAATAACATTTTGCTTTGCTAAATAATTTTTAAAGTTAAGAAAAAACTCGGTTCTTAACAAAATTTAATAAAATAATTTTTATGCTACGGACAAACTTCACCTCTCGGAGTACCTTCGTACGCCTTCGGGTTCAGTTTGTTCGTTCTGCACGCTTTTTTAGTCGCCCAAGGGCTTAAAAAACGCACCGACCGCATAAAGCATCATAAACCGATATAATCACAGATTAAGAGATTTATTTTCTCAAACAGAATAAAGAAAAAATAAACCCACCGTTTCGGTGGGTTTATTCATCTAAAACAATCAAAAAATCTTTTACAAGGCGTTCGGGGTGTATTTTTAAAGCCTTTTTAGTATATGAAAATCACGGATAGATAAACAGAAAGTTAAAAACGCTTACTGTTTTTTATAGTTCAGAAGTACGATTCCCAAGCATATTAAAATGAGCGTAGCAATGAGGCTGATGATTGAAGTATTTGAATCTTCCGTCAGCAAAAGAGAAGAAAGGATAACGCCTAAAACGGGAGTGGAGAAAGAGAAAATTGTAATTTTTGAAACGGGATTGTGTTTTAAAAGAAGCCCCCAAAGTGAGTATGCAACAGCAGAAAGCAGAGCAAGATAACCCAAAACCGAAAGCGATTTAAGACTGTCAATTACTATTGTTCCGCCTAAAAAATAACCTATAACGGAAAGAATAAAACCGCCAAGCACAAACTGATAACCGCTTAAAACAACAGGGTCTTCGTCTTTGGAGTAAAGTTTAACAAGAGCGGAAGAAAAAGCAAGAGAAATTGCGGAAAAAATAACAAACGCATCACCGAAAAAATTCATATTAAAATCAAGTTCATTAAAGTTTAAAACAATAAGTCCCAAAAATCCAAGCACGCAGGCAAAGATTTTTTTAAATGTCAGTTTTTCCTGCTTAAAAACAAGAGAAGCGACCAAAAGAGAGAAAAACGCACTTGAACCGGACTCGACAGTACCTTTAACACCCGATGTGTTATTAAGACCTATGTAGAAGAATAAATACTGAATTATTGTCTGGAACAAAGAAAGACTTACACAGTATTTAATGCTTGATTTTTTTGGAACAAGAAATTTTTTTCTTGCAACAGAAAAAATCAAAATTGTAAATATTCCGGCAAAGAAAAATCGTATTCCGGCAAAAAGAAGAATGGAAGGCACAGTTTTTTCGGTAAGTAACATAGAGTATCCTATTTTAATAAAAGGCGTGGCACTTCCCCAAAGAGCACAGCAAAGAATTGCCGTAAGACTTACAAAAAGTGAATTTGTAAGGAGTTTTCCTTTTTCCATAATAACACCTCAAAAAATTTTTTTACATTATATCACAAAAATAAAACAAAAACAACCAAACCAACACAGTTGAAAAACAAAAATTTATGTGGTAAAATTATAAAAAACGGAAAACAAGGCTTGAAATTTCAAATGCGAAGCGATAATCTAATATAAAGGTGTGAAATTTTATGAATATAAAAAACATAGGTGTAATCGGTTGCGGAAGATGGGGCACATTTATTGCGTGGTATCTTGACAAAATCGGGCATAGCGTATCTCTTTACGGCAGAGAAAATTCAAAAAAAATGCAAGAACTGTTAAAGAATCGCAAAAATGACTACATACCGCTCAGCGACACATTAAAACTTACGACCGATTTAAAAGAAGTAATAAAAAATGATATAATAGTAATTTCGGTAGGCGTTCAGTCGCTTGGTGGACTTTGCGAGCAGTTAAAAGAGGCAGGTATAAAAAACAAATATATCGTTCTTTGCATGAAAGGTCTTGAAATTTCGACAGGCAGACGACCATCGCAAATTGTCTGTGATGCACTCGACCCTTCCAACACAACAGCAGTTTGGATAGGACCGGGTCATGTTCAGGACTACTGTGCAAAAATACCCAACTGTATGGTAATAGACAGTGAAAACGAACTTGTAAAAGAGGAACTTATTGAGGCATTTTCAAGCAATCTTATAAGATTTTACTATGGAAATGATTTAATCGGAAACGAAATCGGTGCGGCAACAAAAAATGTTGTCGGTATTGCCGCAGGAATGCTTGACGGACTTTCGCTCACTTCACTTAAAGGGGCACTTATGACGAGAGGCACAAGGGAAATTTCAAAGTTTATCGAAGCGATGGGCGGAAAGTCGATTTCGGCGTATGGGCTTTGTCATTTGGGAGATTATTGTGCAACGCTTTTTTCGGAGTACAGCCATAACAGAATGTTTGGTGAAAAGTTTGTAAAAAAAGAAGAGTTTGATGCATTGGCGGAAGGATATTACACGGTAAAAAGCGTGCATCAAACCGCAATAAACATAGGAATAGAAATGCCGATATGCAATGCGGTTTATAATATTTTGTATGAAGGAAAAGACCCGAAAGACGAATTAAACGTGTTAATGCAAAGAAGTTTAAAAGAAGAGTTTTATTAAAAGAATAAAGTAAAAAGAAATCCACGAAAGTGGATTTCTTTTTACTTTATAAGGTTTTCTGCAAAATTTAAGTCAAAATGATTTTTACCGCATTCGTTAATTTTTTGATACAAAGAATGACAAGACGGCTCATTAATGTTGTTTTTAAAGAAAAACTCTGCATAGTAAGGATGAACCTTGTACTTTGCGGAAAGTTCGTAGATTTTCTTAGGAAATTTTCTGTTTAAGACGATGGGTTTTATAACATTTTCTTCAACTTGTTCAAGAGATGAAAAATCATTGGTTTTATTTAAAAACGAAAGGACTTTTTTAGTGTCGGCGTTTCCGCCTCCCCGACCGATACCCAAAATGCACGAATCAAATATCAAATCATGAAAAAAACTTTCATTTGAGATTTTCTGCATAATATCTGCACTTTTACCGAGGTTGTCGTGAAGATGAAATCCGATTTTAATATCCTTGCTTAAAAACTCGTCCGCCAACAAAAAGTAAGACTTGACCGAGTCAAAATCCATAGAGCCGAAACTGTCAACTATATAAAAAGCAAACGGCGACAGCCTGTTTACTTCTTTAATGAGCGACACAAATTCGTCTTTTGAGTAATCATTTGTAACCATTGTCTGCAAAAACAGGTCATAATTACGCTCTTTGATTAAGTTTGCAACAAAAAGCATATCCTTTATATCCTTTTTATAGTAAGAAAGGCGTAAAAAAGAACCGTTTCCGCTCTGTTCCAAAACTCTTTTGTCAAAGCCTTTTAAATCAATCATAAATGTAATTTTTTTTAAATCAAACCCCCAAAACGCCTTTTTTGCATCAAAAACAGAGTGAAAGATACTGAAATCCTTGTTTGAAACGACATCAAAAGACACCAAACCGCCTTCAAGAAAGTCCATGTTGGACCTTAAAAGCGAGTCTGCCGTATTTATAATGTTTTTTTCTTCAAACAGCCAGTTGTTTAAAAATCCGCCATCACGCAAAGTGGCATCAAGTGTGTAAATTTTATTAATCAAAGTTTACCGTTTCACCCTTTGGAATTTTAACCGTTTCACCGTCTTTTAAAATCCACAAATCAAATGCAGTCGGATTTGTGATAATTTTTTCGTCCGCACTGATTTTAAGTTGACGCAAAAAAGTTAAATAGTCATATATCTCAATGTTTGTCGCATACCAAATTCGATTGTCGCCTGCAACAGTTTTTAAGATTTTTTCAATTTTCGCCCAATCCTCTTCGGTTTTTAATTCATAACTGTGTCCCCAAATGTACAAAAGAGGATCTTCATATGTAAGTTCAATATCCGCCATAAAGTTTTCGGAAAGAAAAAGAGCATCACGCTGATGGCAGGTAGGGTCCCACAACAAAAAGTTTGACGGCATATAAAAGCAGTTTGTATTTTTGGTGGTTCTTGAATATACAATACCGCAAGAACGCATTGCTTCAAGCACTCTGTCGTCAAACGCACCGTAAGGATAACTCATACCGAGGACGGGATAACCGGCGATTTTTTCCAAAATTTCACGGTCTTTTAAAATCTCATTTACCAAAGAAGAATTAGCCATATAAGTCGGGAATCCGTGGTTGAGCGTGTGGCACGAAATTTCATGTCCCTTATACTTTTCTCGAAGAGATAAAAGTTCATCATCAGTTTTGTTTAAATAATGATGTCCGTTTAAATGAAAAGTGCCTTTTAAACCGTATTTGTTAAAAAGGTCTATAAGTTTAAAATCGTTAGGATGACCGTCATCGTAACTAAAAGTAACAACACGAGTTTTTCCGTTTGGGAAAACATTGAATTCTATCATACAAATCACCGAAAAAAGTTTATCACAAAGCGTAGTGAAAATCAACATTAAAGTAATAATTTAAAATCTTGTCCCATACAATTAGACGAGGCGAGAGTATGGAAAAACTGAAACAAGTTCTTGGCGAAGCCTTGTACAAAAAAGTTTTTGATTATGACATTTCAAAAATAAGCGAAATACGGATAAACCGCCGTGGAATTTGCGTTTTAAAAGACGGAGAATTAATTGATTTAAAAGAAGAAGTTACAAAAACCCGCCTTTTTGAAATCGTGAACTTAATTTGCGATGGAGGGATTTACTCAAAGCAGGAGAGTATTTCAAACGGGTTTGTAACGATAAAAGGCGGACACAGAGCCGGTTTTTGCGGTCAGGCGGTAAAAAAGGACGGCAAAATAATTCACATAAGCCCGATTAATGCGATTTGCATACGAGTGGCACATCAGATAGAGGGAGCCTCGCAAAAAATAATGAGTGAAATTTATGACGGAAAAAGAGTAAACAACACACTCATAATTTCACCTCCGGGGAAAGGAAAAACCACAATGCTCAGAGACATCGCAAAAAATTTGGGCGATAAAATGAAAGTCGCAATTATGGACGAAAGAGGCGAAATTTCCGCCTTTTATGACGGCAACAGTCTTTTTGATGTGGGAAAATATACTGTGGTGCTTTTCGGAGCAAGCAAATATGACGGAATACAGATGCTTTTACGCACAATGTCGCCCGATGTGATAATAACGGACGAAATCGGCGAAGGCGGAGATGAAATTGCGATAGACTCCATGATAAATCAGGGGGTAAAAATAATATGTTCCGCACACGGTTACTCGCTTTCGGATTTAGAAAGGAGAAAAGTTTTGGGAAAAATAATCAATCAAAAAATCTTTAAAAGGTACATAATTTTAGGCGAAAAGGCAGGAGCGGTGGAGGAGATAATACGAAAATAGTTTTAAAGATAACAGGTGCGGTTTTAATTTTTTCCGCCTTTTTCCTTTTCGGAAGCCAAAAAGCGAAAAAACTGAAAAAAAGATACATAATTTTAAAAGATACCCAAGACGGGATAAATCTTTCAAAAAAGAGGCTCGAAGTATATCGCTTGCCGGAAGAAGAAGTCCTTTTGGGAGGAATTTTTGATATTGCAAGAGAGTATAAGAATTTAAAATTTAAAGATGCAATAGAAAAAAGCACAACAGAGTGCGAATTTCTGAAACAAGAGGATAAAAACTTGATACTTGCGTTTTCAAAAAACCTGTGCAATGAGTCAATAGACGAGGAAGTTAAAACCTACGAAATTTTCATTTCATCGCTTGCGGGGTTGGTTGAAAAAGCGGAAAAAGAATATCGGGAAAAAGCACCTTTGTACAGGCGATGTATGTGCCTTTTGGGTGTGTTTGCGGCAATAATTTTTTTATAGCGAGGAAGAAAAATGAATGTTGATTTAATTTTTCAAATAGCAGGAGTGGGTATAGTGGTTGCCGTTTTAAATCAGCTTTTGACCCGGTCGGGACGAGAAGAGCAGGCACTGATGACAACTCTTGCCGGGCTTGTGGTTGTACTTTTGCTTTTGGTCGAAAAAATTGCGGTTTTATTTGACACGGTAAAGACGGTGTTCGGACTGTGAATATATTTTTTGTATGCGGAATTTCTCTTACGGCTGCCCTTTTTGCTCTTTTTTTAAAGAAAGACAATCCGATAGCGATTGCAGTTTCGATAATTTCGGGCATAGTTATAGTTTTTCATTCGATTTCGTATTTTAAAAGCATAACCGACTACATAAAAGAAATATCTTACAGCGTAAATCTTTCATACTCGTTTTTTGTGCCGGTACTTAAAATGACGGCGGTTTCTTACATCGGCGAAATTTTTTGTGCCACGCTTAACGATTCGGGGCTGAGTTCACTTTCAAAGCAACTTGAAACTGCAATAAAAATCATAGTAACAGTAATGGCTCTGCCGATATTTAAAGAAGCCTTTTCGGTAATAGTGAGTATTATGGAGTAGTTTATATGCCTGAGATAACCTTACCAAAATTAAGCCTTCAAGGTGAAGATGCTCTTTATAATTTTTCGCTCGGTAAAAGTTTTTTGGAAATTGCAAAAGAGATGAGCGAAGGAAATTTACAAAACGCATCATCGTTTTTTTCAAAAATTTTAGCGGTCTTTAAAAACGAACTTTTTAAAGGGAGCAAAACCCTTTCTTTGGTGCTTTTGACAGGTGTGCTTTTTGCGGTGGTTAATGCATTTTTGTCCTCTTTTTCCAAAAAAAGCGAAAACGCCGTATCAACGGCAATGTCGGTGATGTTTATAGGTCTTTTCGCATCACTGTTTCTGGAAATAATACAAATGATAAGAGATTTGGCAAACGATATTGTGCTTTTGTCAAATTGTGCGGTGCCTTCGCTTGTTACCGTAACAGTTTCGGGCGGAAACATAATAAGCGGGACACTCTTGGGAAATATAATCTGTATTTCTTCAAACATATTGGCACTCATAATCAAGTCGGTAGTAATTCCGTTTTCTCTGTATTCACTCGCACAAACCTTTTTCTCTTCAATTTCGCCCATTGACATATTAGACATTTCAGAACTTTTTATAGGCGTTTCAAAATGGACGCTTACGGTAATTATAACGGTGTATGTGGGTGCGGTTTCACTTTTAAAAACTCTTTCATCCTCCGTGGATTCACTTTCGCAAAAAACTTTAAAACTTGCCGTGTCAAATATGATTCCCATTGTCGGAAAATCTCTTTCCGATGCGATTGAAACGGTAAAAGGTTCAAGTGCGGTCATAAAAAACACGCTCGGAACGGCGTTTATGGGAGTGGGAACGGCGGTTTTTTTAAGCGTGGCAATAAAAATCGGGGCAATTTTAATAGCATACAGGATTTCGTTTTTCCTTATAAAAATACTGGGAAGCAAAAAAATAACCCAAATTTGCGAAAAACAAGTGTCTGTTATGACGGTTCTTTTTTCTTCGGTGGTGTCTTTGGGAGTTCTTTTTTTAGTTGGAATTGCTTCGTTTATCAAGTTGTGAGGTTTTTATGGACATAAAAGAATACATAACAAAAATAGGTGCGGTCTGCATAATTTCTGCGGTGATAGTTTCTCTTTTGGGTGATTCCAAGTATAAAAAATATGTGCTTTTGCCGATTTCGGTTTTAATGATAGCACTTATAATATCACCGATTTCAAAAAAACATCTAAAAATACCTGTTTCGTTCTCCTATCAAAAAGAATTTGAAAAAAGCGAAAAAGAATACAGTGCAAACATACTTATTGAGCATAGGAAAAACCTTGAAAATATGATAAAAGAGCATACTTCGGGTGATGTAAAAGTAGATACCGACAACCAAGGAAATTTAACAGCAATATTTTTAGGCGAAGGATACAGTGAAGAAACACTCAGGTTTATTGAAGAAAATCTGGGATTTAAAAGAGAGAAGGTGCAATTTGAAAATACTCAAAAAAATGATGGATAAAAACAAAAAGTCATTAATATATATATTATTAGCCGTAGGGATTGTCTTAATTTTTACGGGCAATGCTTTTTCAACCGAGAAAGCAGAAAAAAAAGAAGTAAAAAAAGATTTGCGGCTTGAAACGGAAGAACTTTTGGAAAACTTTTTAAAAGAAATAGAAGGAGCGGGAAATGTAAAAGTATTTTTAACACTTGAAAATGACGGCACAACAGACTTTATAAAAAACGAAGAGGGAAGTGTCGAGTCGGTAAACGAAAAAAGCCGGGGCGAAGTCGCACTGTTTGAAGAGCAAAAAAGCCCTACGGTGCGAGGCGTTGCAGTGGCGTCAAGCGGAGCGGATAATCCGAGCGTGAGGGCGGACATAATTTGTGCGGTGTCGGCATCGCTTGATATTGATTCTTCAAAAATCGCTGTATTTAAAAGAAAGGACAGATAATAAATGATGGTATTAAAGAAAAGACAAATTTTAGTGGTTGTAATTATTTCTCTTATCGCAATAGCGGGTTATGTAAACCGAGGGTCAAACTCAGACAAAGCACAACTCACATCAAGCACATATATGGGCGAGGCACAGCTTGTTGACAACAAAGAAGACGGTGAAGACTTTTTTGTAAATGCACGAAAAGAAAGAGAAGAAGGCAGAAAAAAATCAATCGAAACTTTTAACGCATTAATTATGAATCAAAGTGCCGATGCACTCTCAAAAGAAACCGCACAAAGCGAAGTGATAAAAATTGCGGAATATACAGAGGTAGAAAGTGCGATTGAAAATTTGGTAAAAGCAAGCGGATACAAAGACTGCGTGTGCTACATATCCGATGGCAATGCGTCATTGGTTGTAAAAGGCGATGCCCTTTCGGAAACGGACATATTAAAAATCACACAAATCGTAACCGAACAAAGCGGAATTGAAAGCGAAAAAATTAAGATTATCGGAGTTCAATAATACTTGATTTTTTTCGAAAAAATTGATATAATATAAAAAAGCGTATCATGGAGGTAAAAAGCATGAATGACGGATTTATAGCGGGAGAAAGCGGAAACATTAAAATATCGGAAGATGTTATAGCAAGCGTAGCGGCGCTTTCGGCAAAAGAAACAGACGGAGTTTGTGAACTGAGCGGCGGAGGTTGGACAGATTTTTTGAACAAAAAGACCTCTAAGGGTGTCAGAGTAGAACTGATTGAAAACGGAGCAATAATCGACATTCACATTACGGTTGAGTACGGGAAAAAAGTTCAGGAAGTCGCAAAAGTTTTGCAGGAAAAGGCAAAAAATGCAGTTGAAAGCATGACAGGACTTGAAGAAATTGTAGTAAATGTTTTTGTAGATTCAATCGCTGAGAAAAAGACAGAAGATACGGACAATACAGAGGGTGAATAATATGGAAAATACCGTTGCGGTTATTGATTTAGGCTCCAATGCGGTCAGAATGAGCGTTAACAAAATTAAAGAAGACGGCAGTTGGGACAAGCTCTTTTCCACTCGTGAAACAGTAAGACTGGGCGAAGGAATGGGCGTTGACAGAATGCTCAAAAAAGAGTCTATGGAAAGAGTTTGCGTGGCGGTAAAACGCTTTGTTGAGATTGCAAAAACTCAAAGATGCGAATCCATTGCGGCGGTGGCTACCGCAGCAGTCAGGTACGGTGCAAACAGAGATATCTTTTTAAGAATGGTAAAAAAGGAAACGGGGATAGATTTTGCCGTTTTGTCGGGCGAAGTTGAAGCACACTATGCGTTTTTAGCGGCAAAAGAGTGCAATATGAAAGATATGCTCCTTTTTGATACAGGCGGAGGAAGTACAGAAATCGTTTTGGTAAAAAACAATAAGGTGGAAAAGTCGATTTCACTTCCTTTGGGTGCTGTTTTAATGACGGAAGAGTTTGATGGCAGACCGCAAAGTGCTTTGTATCGCTATGTTTCGGGATATATTTCAAGTATCGAGTGGATTGATGAGGCACAGGGACTTCCGCTTTGCGGTATCGGCGGCAGTGCGAGAGCCCTCGGCAAATTAATTAAAAAGGGACAAGCCGAAGACTATGAGATACATAATATGGATATAAGTGCATCGAAAATTACCGCAATGTATGTTAAGATTTTATCTACACCAAAGGAACGCCGTGGCGATATTGACGGAATGGAAAGGGACAGAAAAGATATAATCATGGCGGGAATTACGCCTCTTAAAGCGTTGATGGACATAACCGGAGCACCAAAGATGAGAGTGTGTGCATACGGTGTAAAAGAGGGCGTTTTTTTCAGAATGCGGGACGAAATTTTAAAGAGGCGTAAAAAATAATGTTAAATGTTGTACTCGTTGAACCTGAAATACCGCAAAATACGGGTAATATTGCACGAAGTTGTGCGGCGACAGGAACAAAATTACATATAGTAAAGCCGATGGGCTTTGAAACAGACGATAAAAAACTAAAAAGGGCAGGACTCGATTATTGGCATCTTTTGGGTGTTAAATATTATGAGAATATTGATGACTTTTTTGCACAAAATAGAGGAGGACGGTTTTTTTATTCGTCAACAAAAGCGGGGAAAACTTATTGCGAGGCAGAGTATCAAGACGGCGATTTTTTGATTTTCGGGAAAGAAACAAAAGGACTTCCCGAAAGTCTTTTGGAAAAAAATCTTGACTTTGCGGTAAGAATTCCCATGATTTCGGAGGCAAGAAGCCTTAACCTTTCAAATTCCGTTGCGATAGTTTTGTACGAAGCACTGCGTCAAACGGGATTTAAAGGACTTTTATTAGGAGGAAAATACAGTGGAAACAGTAGTATTAAACCCTGAAAATTTTGAAAAAGAAGTATTAAAGGAAGAAAATCTTACTTTGGTTGATTTTTATGCAAAGTGGTGTTCGCCGTGTAAATTGCTTTCGCCGATTGTAGATGAGTTTTCTCAAAATACCGATATAAAAGTCTGCAAAGCAGATGTTGATGTGCTGGGAAAAGAAACGGCAATGCTCGGTATTATGGGAGTGCCGACACTTGTGCTTTTTAAAAACGGGGAAGTAGTGGCGAAGCAAGTAGGATTTATAAACGAGGACGAACTTCGTGAATTTGTAGATAGTAACAGGTGATTTTATGGAAAAACTCAAAACGGCATTTTTATTCGGAATAAGAAGAAAAAGTGTGAAAGAATATGTCGAGGAGTTAAACAAAAGCACTAACCTTGAAAAAGAAAAACTTCAAAAAGAAATAGCAGAACTTAAAAAGAAGTGCGAAGAGATAAAAAACGAAAACAATACTCTTTCGGAAAAAGTAAAAGCGGTTGATTTGGAGCGTCAGTTTATAGCCGATGCCATTTTAGAGGCGAAAAAAGAGGCACAAAGAATTAAAGAAGAAGCAAAAAAAGACTTGGAGAACTACAAAAGAGAAAAAGAAGAAGAAACAAAGTCTTACGAAAAAAGATTGGAAGATGCAAAATGCGTGGCAAGGGATTACCAAAAGGTGATTGAATCTTCTATGGACTCATTAAAAGAGGAAGTCGCTTTTATAATAAACGGCAAAGGCTGATACATAAGATGAAAAAAGACTTTTTCGGATTTAATCTGTTTGCTTTAATCGGAACAATGGTTTTAACTTCACTTTTAACCGTGGGTGTGTATAAAAACTACGAAAAAGATGAACCGTATGCTTCGGCAAGCAGTGAGATGCCGTTTTATTCGAGAACAATCGCCGTTAGTATAAAAGGCGAGGTCAATAATCCCGGATATTATGAAATTCAAGACGGGACACATTTAAAACAAGCGATAGAATGTGCGGGCGGCGAAACTGAAAACGCAGATTTATTAAGCGTGAATTTGGCAGAACTTTTAGAAGACGGAGAAGAAGTGTATATCCCGTCAAAAAACGGTGAAAATACAGTATACGAAAATAAAGAAAAGTCATATACAAAGAAAGAAGTCTTTACCGGCAAGGTAAATATCAACACCGCCGGGAAGAGCGAACTTAAAAAACTTTCCGGCATAGGAGATGCGATAGCACAAAGAATTATTGACTATCGGACAAAAAACGGAGCATTTAAAACAATAGAAGAAATTAAAAATGTTAACGGAATAGGCGATGCAAAATTTAATGCTGTAAAGGATAATATAGAAATATGAAAAATAAAATTTTTTCAATAATAAGAATATCGTTTATTGCACTTTTTTCAGTTATGCTTGCAGTTTCGGTTTTAATTCCGAATAAGACAAATGATGCAATTATAAAAGCGGGAAATACCATTAAACCGGGAAGCGAAATCATAGAAGCGGTACCTGAAAATATTGACGAAACACTTCTTGTTTTTCCGGAACTTAAAACGGGAAAAATCCCGGAGGAGTATGTCTATATCCCAACCGAAGAAGAAAAAAACATTCCTATGGTAAACTATGAGCAGAAAACCGTTGCACAATCGGATGAAGAACAAAAGATAATTACAAAGTATGTAAATATGCTAAAAAAACTGCACGGTTCTTATTCGGTTAAGATAGAGGCACAAATTCAAGGTGCAATTAATGAGTTTTACTCACTGCCGAACGAGGAACATACAAGAGAAAACAAGGAAAGAATCGTAAAGGCACGGATTTTGACACTTTCGGCTTTAAAGGATACTTGCGACAGCGAGGTTAACTCTATTCTTGAATCAATGAGAAAAGAACTTGAAGGTATAAATGCTCCTACGACAGCGGTCGAAGAGGCGAGAAGCACATACGAGAGTATGAAAAATGCCGAAATATCAAAATATATGACAAAATATTCAAACAGGTGATAAATTTGAAAGAAAGAATCTATTCAATTCCGCTCAGTGAAGCAATCGAAGAAAGTCGGGAATGTGTTCTTTGCACGCTTGAATCAAAACTTGAAGAACAAGCGATAGAGTACTTTTTGGGAGAGTCTTTGATGGAACCGAGCATCCGTGAAATGACAAACAGAAAAGGTTTTTGCCGAAGACATCTGTCAAAACTTTATAACAACGGTAACAGGCTTGGTTTGGCACTTGTTTTGGATACTCATTTGAGCGAGATAAGAAATGTTCTCTCAAAAAAGTTTGTAATGCCGAAAAGCGGACTTTTCAGCAAAAGAGCAAACATAAAAAACACGGAAAATATGATTGAAGCATTAAATAGCGTTGATTCGGGATGTGCGGTGTGCGAAAAGGTTGACGCACAAATGAAAAATGCTGCTAAAAATTTGATTTTTCTTTGGAAAACCGAAAGAGAGTTTCGATATAAACTTGAACAGGCAAACGGATTTTGTCTTCCGCACATGAAAGTGCTTTTAGAGGAAGCAAAAAGAGAACTTTCGGGAAAAGACTTTGAAAAGTTTATAAAGTTTTTGTATAAAAAGCAGGAAGAAAGCCTTAGAAGTTTAAATGATGACTTGAATTGGTTTACCAAAAAATACGATTACAAAAATCAAGATGCTCCTTGGGGGACGGCTAAGGACTCGCTCCCGAGAGCGATACAGCGTCTTAAAAAAATTCAGTAATATGTTTTTAAAATTTAATAAAATGATTTTTTATGCGTTTCGCACGCTTTTTTAGTCGCCCGTGGGCATAGCATAGACAGCATAAAGAGAAAAAACAAAAGGAATCCGCAAATTGCGGATTCCTTTTTGTTTAAAAATATAATCAATTAAATTATCGGTTAACAGTTTTTATAAACCTTTGTAGCCGTAAGGGTTTTTTGATTGCCAATTCCAACTGTCTTGGCACATATCGTCTAAGGTTTTAGTTGCCTTAAACCCTATCTCCTTTTCCGCCTTGGACGGGTCGGCGAAGCATTTTGCAATATCACCGCTTCTTCTCGGAGCAAATTTATATTTAATATCGTGTCCGCAAGCCTTGGAAAAAGCCTTCACCATATCCAAAACGCTGTATCCGACACCCGTTCCGAGGTTGTATTCAACAACACCCACGCTCGATTTAATCTTTTCAAGTGCCTTTAAGTGTCCGATTGCAAGGTCAACTACATGAATATAATCCCTTATGCCCGTGCCGTCAGGCGTGTCATAGTCGTTTCCGAAGACGGACAAACAATCAAGTTTTCCGACTGCAACTTGTGTTATGTACGGCATAAGATTGTTTGGAATACCGCTTGGGTCTTCGCCTATAAGACCGCTTTCGTGAGCACCTACCGGGTTAAAATAACGCAAAATTGCAATATCCCAGGAGTTGTCTGATTTATAAAGGTCCCTTAAAATTTCTTCTATGAAAAGTTTTGTTCTTCCGTAGGGATTGGTACAATGAAGAGGAAAATCTTCTTTAATGGGGACAGATAAAGGGTCGCCGTAAACGGTTGCGGAAGAAGAAAAAACAAGTTTTTTGACATTGTGATTTTTCATAACATCCAAAAGAGTAACGGTACCCGTAATATTGTTGTGGTAGTATGTAAGTGGAATTTCGGTGCTTTCACCTACCGCTTTAAGTCCTGCAAAGTGTATTACCGTGTCTATTTTGTTTTCGCTGAAAATTTTTTCCAAAGCATCTTTATCTAAAATATCCGCTTTATAGAATTTCAAATCTTTTCCGGTGATTTTTTTAACTCTTTCAAGCGATACTTCCGTGCTGTTGGAAAGGTTATCCGCCACAACAACGCTGTGATTTGCATTTAACAGTTCAACGCAGGTATGACTGCCGATATATCCTGCTCCGCCGGTAACTAAAATGTTCATAAGATTTCTCCTTACAATAACTTTTTCCTGAGTTCTTCACCCGAAAGATTGGACAAATACGCCGGAGGAATGTCAAATGCGGTTTTGCAACCGTACACTCCCTCTTTGTTTAATCTTGCGATAGCACGGGCGTAGCAAACAAGCACACTTGCCGTAAACTCCGGGTTTGAGTCAAGTTTTAAACTGTACTCAATGGTGTGTGAGTTTTCTTTGTTAAGTCCTGTTTTTCCGTTTCTGATTACAAAACCGCCGTGAGCCATACCGGAGTGGTTTTTACAAAACTCGTCTTCGGTTATAAAGTGAACGATAGTGTCATAATCGGAAAAATAATTCGGCATTGTTTTAATTTCGTTTTCTATTTTTTCTTTGTCGGCATCGGGCTTTGCAACTACAAAGCACTCCCGAAGGTGCTTATCACGAGCCGTAAATTCGGGCATTTGACCGCTTCTTACCAAAGATAAGGCTTCTTCTTTTGGGATTGTGTATTGTTTTGCATTTAAAACACCGTCAATCCGTCTTATTGCATCGGAATGGCCCTGGCTTACGCCTTTGCCCCAAAAAGTATAGTCGCAGCCATCACTTAAAACTGACGAAGCGTAAAGCCTTGCGATTGAAAAAAGACCGGGGTCCCAGCCAACCGATATGATTGCGGTTTTATTATTTTCCTTTGCTTCGTTGTCTACATTTTCAAAATGCTCCGGAATTTTTGCATGGGTGTCAAAACTATCTACAACATTAAAGTCTTTTGCGTAAAGCGGAGTTTGTTTTGGAAGGTCTGTGGCACTTCCTCCGCAAATAATCAAGACATCTATTTTATCCTTCATTTTGTAAAGGTCTTCTGCACGAAAAGTCTTTGCTCCCGTAACGGTCTTAACACTTTCGGGATCTCGCCTTGTAAAGATACCGACTAAATTCATATCTTTTGCATTTAAGACTGCCAATTCCGTGCCTTTCCCCAAATTTCCGTAGCCGAGTATTGCGATGTTTGTCATAATAATCTACCTTTCTTGCCAGTTGTATAATGGAATGTCCTCCGAAATGGGAAGGGCATTGTACCCGGAGTTTTTAAGGTACGGCAAAATATCTTCAAGAGCAGTTGCCGTTACCGCTTTATCGTGGAACAATACAAACGGAACAGCGTATTTGCCCACACTTGCGATTACATGATTTTTTATGGTTGATGCCGAAATACTTGACGAAGTGCTGTCAAGCGAATCAATATTCCAATCCCACAAGAAAAATCCGTTATCCTTTAATGTTTGATACATAGACTTTGTAAGATACGGCTTGCTTCCGTAGGGCGACCTGCAAAGGCTCGTCTTAACGCCGACCGTTTCAAAAAGTATCGTGTTTGCGTTGTTCATTTCATTTGCGGGAGAATAAGAGTTTTTATAAAATGCGTTTTTTTGGTGGCTTGTGCCGTGAAGAGCGATTGCATGCCCTTCGTCAAGCATTCTTTTTACAGTTTCGGGGTTATTTTTTATTCCCGAAGCAAGCATAAAAAATGTTGCTTTCATATCATATTGTTTCAAAAGGTTAAGTATTTTTTCCGTGTTTTTGTTGGGCCCGTCATCAAAAGTTAAAAATACGGGCTTTGCGATTTTCGGGTCTTGGAAAAGTGTTTCAAACTTTGCTTTTTCCTGTGCTGATTGATTGGAATATTTTGAAAACACTTCAAGGTCAGATAATTTTTCTTCGGAGCGGTGAATTCTGTAAAAATCCGAATAGTCATAGTAAGTTATGTTGTAATTCCAATAATTTGTAATCAAAAATGACGGAATCATAAGGTAATCTTGTGAAATATAGGTACAGTCCGGATATGTTTCATAATCCGTATAAATATCACGGCCGTTTATGTCGGCATAAATACTTCTTCCGTTAAGTTTTGCCCGAATACTGTTTGTGTTGGGGTCCCAAGTTGCCTCTCCGCCGAGTTCCAAAATAAAAGTGTATGGTATATAAACCATGCCGTCCTTTTTTTCACCGCATTTCTCCAAATACATATTATCGCCGAAAATCGGGCATATGTAATCTGTGAGAGTATACTTATATGCTCCTGCCGAAAGAGGAAAAGCAATCATTACCATAAGGATAATTGAAATTATTTTTTTCATACCTATTCTCCTTAAAGATTGAGATTTAAATCGCCGTCTTTTATCCAACCGATTTTTCTTAAAAGTTCTGAAATCAGCGGAGTTATTACAGCGGGAAGAACAAAGCAAACCATTATGAGTGCGACCCACGAAAAACTATCACCGCTCATAACACCGATGGGACCGACAAGTCCGCAAGTACCCATTCCGGAAGCGACAGCAGTGTAATTTTCCATTTTAAAAACACAAGTCGAAATCGGACCGGTTATCGCCGAAGTTATAATCGTAGGAATCCATATTCTCGGATTTTTTACGATGTTACCCATTTGAAGCATTGATGTTCCCAACCCTTGTGCCAAAAGTCCCGACATCTTGTTTTCCCGGTAACGCATGACGGCAAATCCTATCATTTGGGCACAACAACCTGCCGTTGCCGCACCTCCGGCAAGTCCCGTGAGTGAAAGTGCCGCACAGATTGCCGCCGAACTTATCGGAAGGGTTAAAAGCATTCCGACAACCACCGAAACCACTATACCCATAAAGAACGGTTCAAGTTCGGTAGCGTTCATTATTAGTTTTCCGCAAGAGTTCATAATATATGACACGGCGGGGCCGACTAAAATTGCCAAAAGCGAACCCGAAATAATTGTAACGGTAGGAGTTATTAAAATATCAATCTTTGTTTCTTTTGAAACGAGTTTTCCAAGTTCACACGCTACCACTACGCAAATCCATGTAGCGGTAGGTCCGCCTAATGTGTCTGCTCCCAAACCGACTGCCGCCAACGACAGCAGAACCAAACTCGGAGCATTGAGCGAAGAACCTATTGCGACTGCCATGGCAGCACCTTTTACGCCTGTGGCATACTTTGCAATATCGTCCAACACGGGAATATTGAGTTTTTGGGCGATTGTCTGAAAAATCGTGCCTATCAGAAGCGATGCAAACAATCCCAATGCCATTGCACCGAGAGAATCTATAAAGTACCTTTTACCTGAAAACACTATGTCCTTTTTCTTTAAAAATGCCTTAAATTTTGTCATATTAACCCCCGATTACAAAATCTCTACTTATATTATATATCACAATTTGTTGATATTTACAATACTTTTTTGATGTAAAATGTGTTATTATGATTGAAATATTTTACTTTGTATGATAATATTAAATATGATAAGGAGTGATTTCATGCAAACTAAAAACGGATATATAAACCTTGACGAAAAAGAAAAGACTTCCGTTTTCTCTTTTTGCGAAGGATACAAAGACTTTTTAAATTCTGCCCGTACAGAGCGTGAGTGCGTAAAAGAAGCGGTAAAAATCGCAACAGACAATGGCTTTGTACCTTTTGAAAGTCTTAAAGAACTTAAAAGCGGAGACAAGGTTTATGCAATAAACAAAAATAAGGAAATGATTTTGGCAGTTATCGGAAGCGACAATATTTTGGACGGAATTAAGATTGTAGGTGCTCATATTGACTGCCCAAGACTGGACTTAAAACCAAATCCGCTTTTTGAAGAGGCGGACACCGCTCTTTTAAAGACGCACTATTACGGCGGTATTAAAAAGTACCAGTGGGTTACAACACCTCTTGCACTGCATGGAGTTGTAATCAAAAAAGACGGCAGTAAAGAGGAAATTAAAATAGGAGATGCGGACGATGACATAACTTTTGTAATAACCGACATTTTACCGCACCTCGACAAGGAACAAATGAAGAAAAACGCAAACGAAATTGTTGAGGGGGAAGCACTCAATGTTCTTTTCGGAAGTATTCCTCTTAACGATAAGGAAAAGGACTGCGTAAAAGAAAACATTTTAAAACTTTTAAATGAAAAGTACAAAATAACGGAAGACGACTTCTCCTGTGCGGAAATAGAGGTTGTTCCTTCCTATAAGGCAAAAGATGCAGGGCTTGACAGAAGCCTCATTGCTTCCTACGGACATGATGACAGAGTGTGTGCTTATACTGCTCTTTCGGCAATTCTTGACACAAAAGAGTGCAAAAAAACTTCGATGTGCATTCTTACCGACAAAGAAGAGGTCGGAAGCATGGGAAACACAGGTGCAAAGTCCTACTTTATGCGACTTTTCATTCTTGAAATGATGGAAAAATGCGGAGTGGAAGCGACACAGTTAAATTTTTTGAGATGCCTTGACAAGTCAATGTGCCTTTCTGCCGATGTAAACGCTGCATACGATACGAATTATTCGAGCGTTTTTGAAAAGAACAATTCCTCCATAATTAATCGAGGTATTGCAATTTCTAAATACGGCGGTGCAAGAGGAAAATCCGGTTCAAACGATGCCTCTGCCGAAATGATGGGATTTTTGAGAGAACTCTTTGATGCAAACGGCGTTTTGTGGCAAATGGGAGAACTCGGAAAAGTTGATGCAGGCGGCGGCGGTACTATTTCTCAGTACATTGCGAATTTGGGACCCGAAACCATTGATTGCGGTGTCGCTGTTCTTTCCATGCACTCACCGTATGAAATTGTTTCAAAACTTGATGTCTATATGACATACAAAGCATTCAAAGTATTCTTTAAATAAATCCGATACACAAAAGATTACAAATTTACAGCAATACAAAAAGGAAAAGACTGATTTCAGCCTTTTCCTTTTTTGTCTGAAAAATTTATATCAGTACGCAAGATAATAAGCAAGTTAAATTTACATAATCAAATCGGAAAAACGAATTATTTTATTGACAAACATTATATAAATACATATAAAAAAGTCTTGACATAACGGAAATCAGGAAATAAAATAGTAAGCAAGATAATAAGTAAGTTGTGAGGTGAGAAAATGGCTTATTACAGACCGTCATATACGCTTGGAGAAAATATGATAGAGTTCATTTCTGAAATAAGCGAAAGAGTCGGCTTTTTAAAGGCACAAAAGAACTTTTTAAAAAAAGATGATGTAATAATTAAAAGAACATCATCACTTTTGAAAGACAGCCTTTCGGAAAAAGAATTCAAGTCCGTTTTTTCACAAGAGAATATAAAGGGAAATAAAGAAGCAATTATACGGGCGAAGAATTTAAAAGAAAGTTACGAAAAAGTTGAAAAATTGGATATAACACAAGTTTTCGGCATAAAAAAACTTAATTATCTTATTTCAAAAAAACTTTCGGACGATGCAGGAGAATTCAGAAAAGAAAGAAACAGAGTGTTTGAACTTTTCGGCGAGACATTTATCACATCTCCGCCGGAAGTTGTGGAAAGTATACTGGAAAGCATTTTAGGTTGGGCAAGAGAAAGCGAAAACACCTTGCATCCTTTGATTTTGTCATCGGTTTTGCATTATGAAACAGTAATGTTGAATCCGTTTTCAAGTTACAACGAAGAACTGGCAATAATTTTGCAAACGGAAATACTCAGAAGATGGCGGGAAGTGTTTGATTACATAAATTTAGAAGAAGAAATAATGCTTGATAAAGAGGGATATACAAAGGCACTTTTAAAGAGTCAGTCATCGGGGAGAATGGATTTGTTTATTGAATTTATTTTGAAAAAGACAGAACTTTCGCTCTGTAAAATTAAAACTTCAACACAAAAAGAACCTATGAGCGAATATGTAAAAAGGCTCATAGATTCAATGGAACTCGGCACGGCGTACACATCACGGGCGATAATGAATGAATTGGGACTAAAATCAAAAGAAAATTTCAGGAAGAACTATCTTGACCCCGCCATGCGGGAAAACTTAATAAAAATGACTGTCCCGGACAAGCCGAACAGTCGAAATCAAAGATATGTAAGAATGTAGATATTTCTGTGGTAAAACTGTCGCCTTTTAAGGACACAAGCTAAAAAGACTCTAAAATTCATACTTAAAGGCGTGCTTTTATAACATTTTAATCTTAACCCCAAAAAGCAAAAAACGAATTAATGCCTACCCTCAAACACCGGCATATATGCTTTTTGACCGATGTTTCTCGGAAAATTACGATTGCAGTCTGTGATGACTTCATATAGGTTATGTCGGCGGGTCGGATGTAATTTTTTAGTAATCCGCTATTTTCCCTATACCATTTTAGCGGGATCGACAACTGAATCGAATTCCTCGGCACTGAGCAGTCCGAGTTTTAACACCGCATCTTTTAAGAGAATGCCGTTTTCATGTGCGTACTTCGCCACCATAGCCGCCTTTTCGTAGCCGATTTTCGGCGTGAGGCAGGTAACAAGCATGAGAGATTTTTCAAGATATTCTTGCATCTTGTCCCTATTTGCCTTAATACCCCTTACGCAGTTTTTCTCAAACGATGTCATGGCATCGGAAAGCAGGGTAACGGATGTAAGAAAGTTGTAGGCACACACGGGCATAAATACATTCAGTTCAAAATTGCCCTGAGAGGCTGAAAGACCCACGGCAACATCATTTGCCATGACCTGAACGGCTACCATAGTAACCGCTTCGCATTGGGTGGGATTGACCTTGCCCGGCATAATGGAACTGCCCGGCTCATTTTCGGGAATGCTGATTTCACCTAAACCGCAACGAGGCCCACCGGCGAGCCAGCGAATATCGTTTGCTATCTTCATAAGGTTAGAGGCAAGACCTTTGAGTGCACCGTGGGCAAAGACGAATGCGTCTTTGCTTGTGAGTGCGTGGAATTTGTTGGGATCGGGAACGAATTTTGTTCCGATTATCTCTGTCAGTTTATCGCATACTGCTTTGTCGTAGCCATTGGGCGAATTAAGTCCCGTACCGACAGCAGTACCGCCGATGGCAAGTTGACGCAACTGCGGGAGCGACAATTCAATCATTTTGTGCGACTCGGTGAGCATTGCACGCCAGCCGCTGATTTCCTGTGCGAACTTGATGGGCGTTGCATCTTGTAAGTGTGTTCTTCCGATTTTGATAATGTCCGCATTGTCTTTTTCCAACTTTTCAAACGCAGCGGCGAGACTTTCAAGCGAGGGCAGGAGTTTTTTTTCGATGGCACATACGGCAGCAATGTGCATTGCGGAGGGGAATGTGTCGTTTGAACTCTGCGAGGCGTTCACATCATCGTTCGGGTGCAGAATTTTTTCCCCCAAAATGGCGTTTCCACGGTTTGTAATGACCTCGTTTATATTCATGTTTGACTGTGTGCCGCTGCCGGTTTGCCAAACGGAGAGAGGAAAGTTTCCGTCCAGTTTTCCCGATAAAATCTCGTCTGCGACCTGCGAGATAATTTTCACCTTTTTCTCATTGAGTTTGCCGAAAACAAGATTTGCCTCTGCACATCCTTTTTTAAGATAGGCAAAGCCGTCAATGATTTCTTTCGGCATCTTTTCAATGCCGATTTTGAAATTTTCAAAACTGCGTTGTGTCTGGGCACCCCAAAGTTTGTCGGCGGGGACTTCAATCTCCCCCATAGTGTCGTGCTCGATGCGATATTCCATTTTTCCACGCTCCTTATATAGTTTTTAATAACCCTCTCCAAGGTCCGTTTTATACTGAAAAATACAGTGGATTGGTTTTACTTTTTGCCGTAAGACGAGCTTGGTATGAAAAACGACAAGTTTTAACTTGTCGTTTTTTTATGCCAAAGATGTCATGTGTATGTTTGAAGTTAAAACTAATTTGGGCATCAAAACAAACCAAAAAATTCAATTTCAAACATAGAATTTCAATCTAACATCTATTGTGCGAATCTGATTATCAAAACTTCAAAATACAGCCAATTGCATCATTTAAATACGGGTTAACCTTCGGCACACTAATTTTCTGTTGCATAAACAATTTTAAGGTTATCTATCTTAGAAAATTGTCCCGAACCATCGGTATTATTCCCACCGGTAATATTGTTGCTTGCTTTGACCGCAAAGCTGATATAGTCAACACTGTCAAAATCGTATGTGCCGCTACCTGTCTTTGTTGAGCCATCACTTTTTGTTATTGTGTACGAATATGTACCTTCGTCAAGGTCAATATCGATTTTAACATTTTCCCAGCGATTGTCGGTTGCATATGAATTTGAATACAAATCCACAATTTTCATACTTGTGCTGTCACTGTATTCTCTGCCCGAACCGATTCTTATTGGATTGTTTGGTGCCTTTGAGCCTTTATAAAAATCAAACATAATAGTATAAACGCCGTTTGATTTCACATTATCAGTCGGGACATAATATACGGAATTTCTGGTTTCATTTTGGTAACTTCTGTGTCCTGCACGGAATGTAGGATAGAAACCGGTGGCACTATTATAACCACTGCCGTAGCCGGTCATAGTGTCGCCCTCGCGTTCGTCAAGTACCCATCCGCCTACCGTGGCATAATTACTGTTTGCAGAAACAGGTTCTTCAAAATCTTCATTTAGAATAATTGTTTCATTAATATCCGGCTCAACAACATCGTCAGAAACATAATGAGGTGTTTCGCCAAGACCGTTTTTCAAAATGTAAATGATATGGTCAAGTTTTTCTGTCGGGATGCCTATTTCATTTGCAAGGTAGTTATATACTTTCTTCTGATAATTTGCACCGGTATAATTGTCGAGTGTTTTTACATATTTGCCGCTGATTTTTGAAACATCTCTCGAGACGGAGTTTGCATGGAAATTTGTTATTAAATAATCTCTGTACAAATCATCCTTGCTAACGCCTGCAAGACCGTCTATAAGCCAAGCTATTACACCTGTTCTGTCTGCTCCCGATGTACAATGAAATACGATAGGATAATTTTCATCGTACGCCAATGTATTAAACACATTTCTGATTGCTTCTTTGTTTGATGACAAATAGTCATCTTTTGTAACCATCGGATATCTGTAATATTCAATTCCCAATATGTTACATTGTGCTGCCGGTGGGAAATTGGGACTGTCATCTGTTTCATTTCTGAAATCAAGTTCTGTTTTAATTTTAAGGTCTTCCTTCATTACTTTTATGCCGTAAGCATTAACGGTTGTAACCAAAGAACCGGCACTTAAGTATTCAAGGCGACGCGACCTGTACAAGAGTCCTTGTTGTACCTTTCCGCCGTCAGAGGTGTTCCAGCCACCTATATCTCTGAAATTAGCCATTCCGCCTTCAACATATAAATTTCTCGGAGCTTTGTCATTTGTAGTGAAACTTCTTACATCACTTGTATATACAGGTGTATCACACAGTATAGCGGTAACTGTCCAATAATATGTTGTTCCGACCTTCAAGTTATATATGTCATAAAAGTTATTATATGTTTCAAATTCCCAAGCATCACTCATGTCGGGATTTTCACTGACTTTGACTACATACTTAAAGCCTTCTCCCGAAGCCCATTTAATTGTAGCAGGAAGTGGTTTATCCAAACCTTTTGAGCCGTCTGCATAGGTTGAAACACAACTTTCGTAAGAGTCGTTCAAATATGCTTTCAGTGTATCATTATGTATATCAAATCCGTCTTCCGGAGCCTCTGTTATGATCAATTTATCATCAACCTCAAATTTGCTCAATAATGGGAATAAATCATTTTTGCCCCACACAAATACGCATGCCTTATCACCGCTTTCGCAAGGCGAATCAAGGTTTACGGATACCAAAACATCAAAATATCCTTCTGTAAACAGTTTATCTGTTTCAGCCAAACCTTTTAATTTACCTTCGGAAGAATATACGCCGATATATATTCTTGCATCATTGGAAATGTTTTTTCCTGATTTTATATTTAACTTTGCAGTTATTGTTTCTGCACCGCTTATTGATGATAAAGGTGCTCCGTTTTCATCTGTGTAGGAAAAGGATGCAACACTAAATGTGTCTTTATCTTCCTCACGAGTTATCTTTCCGATATAAATGTTATCTACAATAGGTGCTTTATCCGACCAACTGTCGGTAGTATTACCCTTGTTTAACAGAAGGTATATTCCGCCGACACTTTCGGGCAAATACGCCCCGCCTTCACTGATAAGTACACTGTTGTCGCTCACTTTTTTCAATGTTTTTGTATATGTTTTATTATCAATGTCAATAAACATATCAAAGACTAACCATTCATTCAAATAAGCGGACAAATCACTGTTACTTAAAACGGTCATTCCTTCGGAAGTATCATCGTCTTCAAAAATGTCAAACCTTTGCGTTATTGATGCCTGCGGTTTGATATTCATACGAATATGAATATTACCGCTTGTTGCCCACCGGCTTCTCGGCAGTTCAACGGCAAAATTTCGCCCTTCGGATGATGCCATTCTCTCGCAGGTCAAAATAGCGTTGTTACTACCGCAACCGTCAACCAAAGCTTGATTCAGGTACGCTTGACATTCGTGATAAATCGTGCCCGTTGTCCAATTATCAAGCCTCCTTGAGTATGCTTTTTTTAATGTTATAAAATCTTCGTCATAGTTTTCAAAGTCTTCGCTGAAAAGTGTCGTTTCACCCGATATCGTAATCGTGTCTCTTGCGGCATTTACTGTGCTTGCAAAAAATGCAAAAATCACAGATAATGCAAACACAAATACAATGATCTTTTTTTTCATTAAAATCATCTCCCCCGATGTTAGCGTACCACAATACAACGGCTTTGTCAAGATTAAAATGATTTTCTGTATAAAGACCGACACTGTCTGATTTCCGCTTTTTTGACCGTCAAAACAACAAAAAAAATCACACTTGTTTGACAAACAAATGTTTCGCGATGCACAATCATTTTTGGAGCGTCATCATTGGCATTTGCACCGAAAATTTTAGGGATTTATCAAGTAATGTGCTGTTATAGTACAAGCGAACAGGTAAGCCGAGCGTACCTTTTTGCGAAAAAGGAGGAGCAAGACAGCGGGGATGTTTTTCTTGCAAAAGAAAAACGGAGCAAAGCTTACCTTTACTCCGTTTTCTGGTCGGAGTGACAGGACTCGAACCTGCGGCATCCTGCTCCCAAAGCAGGCGCGCTACCAGCTGCGCTACACCCCGAAATTACTTACTGATTATAATACATAATTATTTGTTTTGCAAGACATTTTTTTCATAATTAAAAACTTTCGTAAATATCTATATACGGGGTGGTATGATGAGTATCTGTTGTCTGCACGCACGAGAGCAAAAACTGATTTCATTCGGCAAAAAACCGGTAATGGAGGAGAACGAAAACTTTTTTGATGTGTATCTTCCTCACCGTAACAATAAATGCCTGAAAAAGGGAAAAAAGTTTTTAAAATCGGTAACGGGAACGAAACTTTTAAGTACCTCCATGTATGAAAGCACGGATATTTCAAAAACTCGCTATACAAAGGGACTAAAAGAATATAAACCTGATCTTTTATTAATGGTAATAAAAAAACTTTTTGAAGAAAACAATCTTACATATCCGATAGACGAAGTTTTTTTGCTGTCGGAACCTGGTGAAAGCAAAAGAATAATAACAACCATAAAAGATTACTCACGACTTTTTACACTTGTGTCGCCGGTACCGATACAAAAAGAGGAGAGTGAAATTATATACAAAGATTTTGCAATAGCTTTTCGTCAGGTACCCGAACCGGTAAGAGCGGGGGAAAATTCTTTGACGGTTATTCTGAGCAAATACGCTCAAAAAAACATACCAAACGGAATTATTATGGATTTAAGAGAGGAAAGTGATTTAAAAGAAGACGCAATTACACTCGATACAATAACATTTTCCGGAGATAGCCGGTGCGAAAAACTCATAAATTCCTGGGGCGGAACGATGGGTGTTGACATGGCACTTATACTGTTTGAAGAAATGAATCTTACACCGAAAATAAAAAGCCTTAATTCAAGACAAGACAGAGCCTACATAAATCAGACGGAAAATTTACTGCAAGTTTTTATTGACTGATGAAAAGAATGTGGTAAAATATAAATGAGGTGAAGGCTTTGCAAAAAGATAAAAACATAAGCCCCAAAAGTATATGGAATATTTTGATTATTATCGCAATTATTTTTGCCGTAATAATTTTTTCGATAAACTTCATAAAACCGATAAGAGAAATAGCGACAGATCTTCCTCTGGTCGGGGATTTTATATATGATATGGTAAAAGAACCGTATGATGAAGATGAGAAATACCGTTCGATATATATAAATATTGAAGAGGCAGAGCATTTGGGACTTGCATCGGATGAACTGAATTGGCAGATTGACAAATATGTCGAAACTTTTTCCAAAAAGTATAATGATGAAATTGAGAAGGAAAAAAGTGCCTATTACAAAAAACACAGCGATGTAAAGAAAAAAGATTTAAAAAAACTCCAAAGATTTTTGCCGGGTGAAAAGGTCTTAAAAAAACACGGAATACTGATAAATTATGAGGTTTTGGCAGATACGGATGATTATTTTTCAATAAAAATTTCTGTTGCGATTCCCGTGGAAGACGCGAAGGAAGAAAAGTATTTCACGCTTGATAAAAAGAGCGGCAAAACGGTTAACCTGCAAACTTTTTTCAAAGGGCGGAACTACAAAGAGAACATTTTTGAAACAGTTAAGACAATACTTATCAGCGAAAACGCAATTAACCAAAAGAATTATCGCATATATGACAGCACGAGCGAGGACAAGTTTGTTTCAAATGAAAAAACGGCGTTTTCAAAAATAACGGGCGAAGAAGGGTTCTTCATAAACGAAAACAATGAACTTATAATAGAATTTGACGAGGGAAAAATAGCACCCGAGGAAGACGGAAAATGTCAAATATCACTCGGAAAGATAGAGCAAGGGAAAATAACCGAAAAGATAAAGCCCGAAAGTTAAAACAATGTAGATGGTTTTTATTGACTTTTACAAAATGCGGTATTATAATAACAGAATAATCGGAGAAAGGAAAATGAGATATGGCAAACGATAAACAGGTTCTCCTCACTGCACAGGGTCTTTTGGAGGCAAAAGAAAAACTTGAATATTTTAAAGTAGTACGCCGAAAGGAAGTAACCGAGAAAATCAGACAGGCAAAAGCATTCGGCGACTTGTCCGAGAACAGCGAATATGACGAGGCAAAGAACGAAGAAGCCGAGGTAGCACAAACAATTTTGGAACTTGAAAATATGATAAACAACGCCGTTTTAATTGACGAATCGGCAGTTTCTTCGGATGAAGTATCAATCGGCTCAAAAGTAGAAGTAAAGTATATGGACAGCAAAAAGACCGATACACTTCATATTGTCGGACCGTCCGAAGTTGACCTTAAAAACAAAAAGATTTCTTATGAATCTCCGGTCGGCTCGGCTCTTATCGGAAATAAAATAGGAAAGACGATTACCGTTTCAGCACCAAAGGGCGATATGAAGATAAAAATCGTTTCTATCGTAAAAGAATAAAAGTCTGTTAAGAAAACACCTCAAAAGCAACGCTTTTGAGGTGTTTTTTTGTTGTTTTTGAGTATTTTATACAGATAAATCGTTTTTTTAATTAAAATGTCGTAAACTTTTTTAATTTTAATACCTCCGTTTGACAAAAAAATCTTATCAACACTGCTACAATGTATGCGAGGTGGATTTATGGCGAAGCTCGAAATTGAAAAAAGAACAAATCTGAGTGCCTTTTGGCAGTTGGTGGTAAATTTTTTTAAAAACAAGCATACGATAGAGGCTGTGTGTGCGTTTTTATGCTCACTGTCTCCGCCGATGCTCGGGACAAGCCCTTTTGGAGCGGCATTTTTTGCTGCATCATTTTCGGACAAGTTTAGTTACATAAATATTCCAATAGCACTCTTGGGAGCGTTTATCGGCGGAGCAAAACCCATAACACTCGGGAAATACCTCTTTGCTATGGCGGCATTTTCATTAATTATTGAAAAACTACCGCCTAAGGCACAAAAAAGTTCAATTTGGCGAAGCACGATACTTGCAAGTTGTCTTTTTGTGTCGGGAGTATTTTTCTTGGTTTGTACAAGCGGAATTTATAAAGGAATTCTGATTTACGACTGTTTGGTTTTAGTGTTGGAGTCAATAATAGCACTTGCACTTACGGCATCGTTTTACACAACTCTCACGCACCTTTTGGATTACAACATAAGGCACAGTGTTTCGGGCGATGACCTGGTGGCACTTGTGGTAACCGTATGCGTGATATTAAGAGGAATGAGTAAATTCCCGAACATTTGGCAGTTTAATATCGCAAACATACTTTCGATACTTTTTGTAATGATATTTTCAAACTGCTACGGAGCGGCAGCGGGGTCTTGCATCGGAATTATAATGGGTGTTTTGGCAGGACTCGGAGCAGGGCGAATAGATACCTCTGCAACGGCGTATTCGTTTTGCGGATTAATGTCGGGATATTTCGGAAAATTCGGCAAAGTATCTTCCGTAACATCATTTATATTGGCAAATTCTCTTATTACGATTTTCACAAACGGTTCTACCGAAGTGTTAATAAATATTTTTGACATCTTTTTGGCGGGAGCAATTTTTCTTTTGTTGCCTAAAAAGACGGTGGGATATATCTGCGGTTTTGCGACACAAAATCCCGAAAAAAAGGTGTCTGTAAAGACAAAAGAGTATATATCAAATATTTTAAAAAAACGGGCAAACACAGTATATTCGGTGCTTTCTTTTGGTGAGGAGGTGAATGATGACGAGCAAAAAAGAAAGCTGATAACAAGGACTGTAAGGATTGCGTGTGCGGGGTGTGCTTTAAAAAAACATTGCTGGGAAAAGGAGCAATTAACCACACTTGCGAGAATTGAAAAAATGCTTTCCGATTGTCAAAAGTTTGGCAAAGCAGACCCCAAAAACGCACCTACATACTGCCTCAGACCGCAGAAATTAGCGGAGGCATTCAGCGGAATGCACAGGATTTACTGTATAGATATGGAGTGGTTGTCAAGACTGAAAGAAAAAAGCACGGCACAACTAAAAACCGTAAAAGCCATAAATTCAGTACTTGAAAAAACCGCAGAAACAATAGAGCGTGATTTAATATATGATGTTCCGATGTCCGAATCACTTTTCATAAAACTGAAAAAAGGAGGAATAATTCCCGAAAGCGTGGCAGTTTTGAGGGACAAAAACGAATTGAGAGAAATTGAAGTAAAAGTAAGAAGTTGCGGAGGATTTTCAGGTTGCGACCAGGCAATACTTCCGATTCTCAAACAGGAATGCAAAAGAGACTTAAAAAGAATCGGCTCAAAAAGATGCAATGACGAGTTTTGCACTCTTATTTTTACACCGGTTCCGCACTATCGGGCGATAACTTCGGTAGCCGGGAAACCAAAAGAGCGAGAAAACCAAAGCGGAGATTTTTACGGAGCGAGAAGCATTTCAAAAAATCACTATGCAATAGCACTTTGCGATGCCATGGGCAGTGGTGAAACGGCGTATAAACACAGCAAAAACGCAATAGAAACTCTTTTTTCACTGCTTGAATCGGGATTTTCACCCGAAGAAACAATTTCGGTCTTAAACGCAACCTTGATTTCAAATGACTACGAGGTTAATACGGTGGCACTTGATTTGTGTGTGATAGACCTTTTGGACGGAACCGCAAAAATCTATAAATCGGGCGGGGCGTCTGCTTTTTTAAAGACAAAAAACGAAACTTTTGAGTTTTTCGAGCCTACTCTTTCGGAAGGAAGTACCCCGGATGCGGATATTAAGTGCTTTGACCTGAAACTTCAACAAAACGATATGTTGATTTTCGTTTCCGATGGAGTTGTGGAAAGAAACGGTAAACTGAAAGACTTTATAAAAGACTCAAATCAAATAAGACCTGCAAATATGTCGGAAAGCATAATTAATTATGTAAAAGATTCGTCATGCGATGATTTGACAGCAATAGCGGTGCTTATGGAAAGGGCATAGGAGGCGTTAATGGAAAACATAACACGAAAAGTAGTCATACTTGATTCTTTAAAATCAAGAAATATCGAAAAGGCAATATTTATTTTAAAAGATACCCCGTATAAGGAAGGCGATGTAGTCTTTGAAGCGGAAAAAATCGTAAGCGACTATCTTAAAAGTTTTGAAAAGGAGGATTGCGAAAAAAAGAAAAAAACATATACATGGCTTTGGGCAATCGTGTTTTTTACGGCACTTTGTACACTTTTGATATTTATAAAAAACTGTTTTTGAGGTGAAAAAATGATTAAAAAAATAATAACTTATATTGTTTCGATTATAATTCCGCTCCTTGTGGGAGGTTTTTCGGCATTTTTGACAATGGGAGAGATGAACGGATATGAGAAATTAATACAGCCGCCGTTATCACCTCCGCCTGTTGTTTTTCCGATAGTTTGGACAATACTTTTTGTGCTTATGGGCATAAGTTCCGCAATAGTATTTTTAAGCGATTCAAAAGAAAAAAATGAGGCACTCTGGCTCTATGTCGCTCAACTTACGGCAAATTTTTTGTGGACAATAATATACTTTAATTTTAAAGCCCGTTTTCCGGCACTTATGCTTATTTTAGTCCTTTTGTATATCGTGGTAACAATGACATTGAGATTTTATAAAATCTCAAAAGTTTCGGGACTTCTTCAAATACCGTATATTTTGTGGCTTGTTTTTGCTACCTATTTGAATACGGCAACATATCTTTTAAATGGTTAAAAAAATATATTTTTGGATTTTGCCGGTGCTTTCCGCCTTCTTATTCGCACTTTCAATGAATTTGTTCATCGTCCCGTACAAAATATATTCGGGAGGTGTGCTTGGAATTTGCCAGGTTCTGAGAACACTTTTCGGGGAAATAACAGGAATAAATACAGATGTTTCAGGGATATTTTACTATGCGTTAAATATCCCGCTCCTGTTTTTGGCATATAAAAGCATAGGAAAATCATTTTTTATAAAAACGCTTGTAACGGTAAGTATGATATCGGTATTTTTGTCGGTAATACCGATAATGGAAAACCCGATTTTCGATGATGACATTTTTATCTCAATAGTCGTTGGAGCAATTTTAGTCGGCGTTTCGATAGGACTTTCACTGCAAGCGGGAGCATCAACCGGCGGAATGGATATTTTAGCACTCTATATGCTTAAAAAAGGCAGAATAAAGGGTGTCGGAAGCGTTTATCTTTTGCTGAATGCCGTATTGTTTTTTGTTTATTCGGTGCTTTTTGATATAAAAATAGCACTTTATTCTTTG
>JAZLFH010000005.1:0-7870 GCA_045615705.1 Clostridia bacterium | reverse complement strand
CAATTAAAACCTGAAATTCGTCAAACAACGAATTTCTACCTTAACTTTGATGTCATTTTATCTTCTATGTGATTTCAAAATGGCGGTTTTAAGCCTTTTGTTTGCTTTGCGTGGTCTGTGCATTTTGCACCAGCCCCTTTTTTAATTTGGCAAAATAAAAAGGCTCAAATGAGCCTTTTTTTGTTATTTATTAAAGTATTTCTTCTTTCGGAGTTTTTATTGAATCGTAAAAGTTTACAATTGAAACCTCCATATACGGATTAACATATATAAACACAAGTCCGAATGTGATACATCCCAAAACAATCCAACCGATAAACGAAAGACCAAGCACAAAAAGGTCAAACTTGTGTCCCTTCATTATTCTTTGGCTTTCTTTTATTGCGTCAAGCGGCTTTATTTCGGGGTTTTCTGCGATTATGTATGGAGTCATTGCATAACTGAGTGATTTCACAATTCCGGGAATTACAAAAAGAAGCGACCACAAAAATGTAAACAGTCCGGTTAAAAAATTCGCACACCAAACTCTTCCGAAATCTTCAAACGGTTCAAATATTTTTCCGAGATTTACTCCTTTTTTGTCGCGAATGTCCATATAGATAAGCACCATTCCCTGGTGTAATATCGGCACAACCAAAATGGGCAATACCGGAACTATCGCCGACAGCGATTCTATCGCACAACAAATAAGAACTGCCAAAAGTGCCATTATAACGCTACCTTTGATTTGTTCTTTTGCGTTTTTCTTGATTGTTTTTCTATCCAAATTTACCGCCTCCCACTGCTGAAATTATACCACTCTTACCATTTTTGGTCAATATTTTTGTCGAAAAAAAAGGTGTAAACAAAAACAACAAGGTTAAACCTTGTTACTTTCAAAAACCGTGGACAATATGGATGTCGGATTATTTATTAGTCCTCTTCAACATTTTACATTTTAATTCAATCAAAACCACCTCAGCGATTTTGAGCCTCGTGCGAACTTTTAAGTAATAGTGAAGAAGGAATAGTGAATAAGTAAAAATCCTCATTCTTACGAATGAGGATTTTTGGAGCGGAAGACGAGATTCGAACTCGCGACTTTCACCTTGGCAAGGTGACACTCTACCACTGAGTCACTCCCGCGTTTCAACGAAGTAGATTATAGCACGCATTTTTATATTTGTAAAGACTTTTTTACAGATTTTCTAAAAATTTTTTGTCCTGCTCCGTTAAAATTGCCTTTTCAAGCAAGTCCGGGCGTTTTTCCTTTGTCCTTTTAAGTTGCTCTTGTCTTCGCCAAATTTCAATATTTTTATGATGTCCCGACAAAAGCACCTCGGGTACACATCTTCCCATAAATTCAGGCGGACGAGTGTACTGCGGATACTCCAAAAGTCCATCGTAAAGGCTTTCTGTTTCCATGGTTTCTTTGCTGTCAAGTACACCGTCTTTCATTCGGCTTACTGCATCAATCAGTGCCATTGCGGGGATTTCTCCGCCGGTTAACACAAAATCGCCTATTGAAATTTCTTCCGGGTTTAACTCTTCCAAAACTCTTTCGTCAACGCCCTCATAATGTCCGCATAAAATTATGATATGCTCATTTTTTGAGAGTTCTTTTGCCATATCCTGATTAAAAACTTTTCCCTGCGGGCTCATATAAATAAATTTTGCGTTTTCATGTCCTTCTATGCTCTTAAAGGCATCATAAACAGGCTGTGCCCGCATCACCATGCCGCCGCCTGCTCCGTAAGGGTAGTCATCTACTCTTTTGTGCTTATCCAAAGTAAAATCACGGATATTAATAAATTCAGTTTCTATAATTCCGCCCTCAACGCTTCTGCCGATAATGCTTTCGCCAAGCACCGCTTCCATCATTTCGGGGAAAAGTGTAAGTACACTAAATTTCATTGTCCAAAAGTCCTCCGATAGGCGAAATAACAAGCCTTTTTTCTTGTAAACAAACTTCTTTTACAAAACTTTCAACAAAGGGAACGAGAACTTTTTTCCCGTTTTCTTTTTCAATCTCAAAAATGTCGTTGCCGAGCGAATACACATCGGTTACGACTCCGACCTTTTCGCCCGATTCCAAAAATACCGAAAGTCCTTTTAAATCGCCGACATAAAATCTTCCCTCGGGAAGAGCGGGGAAGTCCTCTTTTTTTGCAAAAAGTTCTTGATTTCTCAATTTTTGAGCATCTTCCACGGTATCGACAGATGCAAATTTAATGATAACCGCACCCTTATGTTCTCTGGCACTTGACACAACATAACACACGCCGTTTTTGTCATAAAGGTTTTTTACCTTTTTGAAAAAGTCTGTGGTATCTGTGTAAAAAAGTGCCTTTACTTCGCCTCTTACACCGTGCGTATTTACAATTTTAATAACAGGAATCATACCATACCTCAAAAAAGGACTGCAAAATTCGATAAAACATTGCAGTCCTTAATTTTTTAATCCTCACGGATTTCTACGGTAACTCTCTTACCGTTCTTTACTGCGGCAGCCTTCATAACGGTACGGATTGCTTTTGCAATTCTGCCTTGCTTTCCGATAACCTTACCCATATCGCTCTTATTTACATGAAGTTCAAGCAATATGTCATCACCGTTTACGGTTTCGTTAATTGTAAGGTCTTGGGGAAATTCCGTCAAAGGCTTTGCCAGAGCTTCCAAAAGTTCTTTCATTTTTCTACTCCTCAGTCTATGATGCCGTTCTTTTTAAGTAATGACTTAACTGTGTCGGTGGGCTGTGCACCCGTGCCGATCCACTGCTTTACTTTGTCTGCATCTACTTTAAATGTTGCAGGTTCGGTAAGCGGATCGTATGTTCCGATCTCCTCAATAAATCTTCCGTCTCTCGGATAGCGAGAATCTGCAACAACTACTCTGTAAAAAGGAGCCTTCTTTGCACCGATTCTTCTAAGTCTGATTTTTACTGCCATTTTTCGTTCCTCCAATAAAATTTTTTATTTTTAATTAATTAATTACATCTTAAACGGAAATTTCATCTTCCGCATTTTTTTCGGGTCGGAAAACATTTTAAGCATTTTCTTCATGGACTCAAACTGCCTTAAAAGGTTGTTTACATCGGAAATTTCAAGTCCCGCCCCTTTTGCAATTCGCTTTTTTCTCGAAGCGTCTATTTTTTCGGGGTTTGCCCTTTCAAAAGGTGTCATTGATTCAATTATTGCCTGAGTGTGCAAAAGTGCCTTTTCATCAATTTTAGCACCTTTAAGAGCCTTCATATCAACACCCGGTATCATTCCGAGCATATTTTCAATCGGACCCATATTTTTCATTTGCCCGAGTTGGTCAAGGTAATCGTTTAAGTCGAACTTTTGGCTTTTTATCTTTGCTTCAAGTTCCATCGCCTTTTTCTCGTCAAAAGCTTCTTGTGCTTTGTCGATTAATGTCAACACATCACCCATTCCGAGAATTCTTGATGCCATTCTGTCGGGATAAAACGGTTCAAGTTCGGTCAGTTTTTCGCCGACACCCGTAAATTTTATGCTTTTTCCCGTAACGGATTTTACCGAAAGAGCCGCACCGCCTCGTGTATCGCCGTCAAGTTTTGTGAGGATAAGTCCGTCAATTCCTATTTTTTCATTAAAGGTGCTTGCCGCATTAACGGCGTCCTGTCCCGTCATAGCATCAATTACAAGCAAAATCTCTGTCGGGTGAGTGCTTTTTTTGATGTTTAAAAGTTCCTCCATCAGTTCGTCATCTATATGAAGCCTGCCCGCCGTATCCAAAATAACCGCATCATTTAACGACTGCGTGCATTTTTTTATCGCATCTTGTGCGATTTTTACGGGGTTTTTCTCGTTATAGTCCGAGTAAAAGTCCGAATTTGTCTGCCCTGCCACAACTTCGAGTTGCTTTATTGCTGCGGGACGGTACACATCGCAACCGACCAACAGAGGCTTTTTCCCTTGCTTTTTAAGATAAAGTGAGAGTTTTGCCGCGGTTGTCGTTTTTCCTGCTCCCTGAAGTCCTACAAGCATATATACGGACGGGGGATTGGGTGCATAAATAAGCCCCGACTTTTCTCCGCCCAAAAGTTCTGTAAGTTCATCACGAACAATTTTTATAATCTGTTGTGCAGGAGTAAGGCTTTCCAAAACATCGCTCCCGATTGCCTTTTCAAAAACCTTTCTTTCAAACTCCTTGACAACTTTGAAGTTAACATCGGCATCGAGAAGTGCCATTCTGACTTCTCGCATCGCCTCTTTTACATGTTTCTCCGAAACTCTGCCCTGTCCTTTAAGTTTCTTAAATGTATTTTGCAGTTTTTCGCCCAATGACTCAAACGCCATTTTTATTCTCCTTCAATAAGTTTTGCCTCGCTTAAAATCTTCTGTGCCAAAGCAGTAACTCGCTTGTCGGGAGATGTCAAAATCTCACGAGCGGCATTTTTAACGCTGTCAAGATGCATAAGCCTCTCGTGAAGATGCAAAATTTCTTCCATCTCCAAAAGGCTCTTTTCACCGTTTTTAATAAATGCTCTGACTCCCTGACGAGAAATTCCCGTAATCTCGGAAATCTCCGCCAAACTCATATCATTGTCATAATAATATTCAAGTGCTTCTGCTTGTTTCTCGGTTAAGATGCCCCGATAAACACCGAGTAATCCGCTGAAAATCAAGTTTTTTTCCATATTGAAGCCCCCGTGTGTAAACTTATTTCACTTTACAGACAAAGATTTTACACCAATACTTAAAGAAAGTCAAGTGAAAAAACGAAGTTTTTTTCATATTTTTAAAAAAAATACTTGCAATTTAAAAAATACTGTTGTATAATTTAATTCGCTTGATAATAAAGTAAATATGCTCACTTAGCTCAGTCGGTAGAGCTATCGGCTGTTAACCGATCGGTCGTAGGTTCGAGTCCTACAGTGAGCGCCAGAAAAAACGACAAGTCAAAACTTGTCGTTTTTTCAACTAAATCCGTCTTACGACGGAATAAATCTGCTTCGCAGATGAAATCACTTCGTGATGAAATCGCCTGACGGCGGATAAAAGACAGATTTAATTTCACCGAAACCGTAGGTTTCGATTTCATCCAAAACTTGTTTTGGATTTCACCGTGGCGAAAGCCACGATTTCATTTAATTTGGAGATGATTTTATGCAAGAAAATAAATTAGCGGATCTATCCTTGGATTTTGCAGTTAATATACTTAAATTATGCGAAAGCATCAAAGGACACTATGCTATTGTCAATCAATTGGAACGAAGTGCAACATCTATTGGTGCGAATATCAGAGAAGCGAAATATGCACATAGTAAACTTGATTTTATCGCAAAACTTCAAATATCACTTAAGGAATGTTACGAAACAGAATATTGGCTTGAAATTATGGCTAAAGCTGAAATTATGAAGGATATTGAGAGTGTTGCACATGATTGCGGAGTAATAAGAAAGCTTCTCATTTCCTCAATCAATACCGCAAAAAACAATAATTAACACGATATCCAAATCATCCGCGACTTACAAAAATCCTCGTTCGTGAGAATGAGGATTTTTACTTATTCACTATTACTTCTTCACTATTACTTAAAATAGTATCGAACGAGGATTTTTGGAAAGTAAAAAGTAATATGGAATAAGGAAGAAGTAAGGTAAAAATCGCAGAGCGATTTTATTGAATTTCAAAGGAGGAAATATTATGAATTATGCAGACGCATCAACTTATTCAACCGCATCAGGAAAACAGGGGCTTCATTATGTGGTGTTACAGGTAACGCTTAAAGAAAAATTTTTAGGTACAGGCTCCGGAAACTTGACTGAACTTGAAAAATGTATTAACGATCAGGCAAGCAAAGGTTATCGTTTACATACTATTACTACTTCTAACGGTGGTAGTAAAGGTATGTTAGGTGGCGACAGAATTCAAGCCACTATGGTTTTTGAAAAGATTGTTTAATTTCATATTAGATATCCAAATCATCCGCGACTTACAAAAATCCTCGTTCTTACGAACGGGGATTTTCACTTTAAAGCAGATATTTTTTGTCAAGAGAGCGAAAGCCTATTGCTTCGGCGACATCTAAAACCGAGATATTTTCTCTTCCTTCAAGGTCTGCGATTGTTCTTGCAACTTTTAAAATTCTTGTGTAGGAGCGAACTGTCATATTTGTATTTTCAAAGGCTTCTTTTAAAAGTGCCTTTGAATCTTCTCCTATGGGGCAGTACTTTTCAATCGCTTTTCCCGTAAGTGATGCGTTGCAATGAAAATTTTCGTTTTTGTAGCGTTCTTTTTGGATTTGACGAGCCTTGTTTACCCGTTTTTTAATCTCAAAAGAACTTTCCGCATCGGGAAGATTTAAGTCATCGTACTTTACCGCGGGTGCTTCAAGATGAATGTCAATCCTGTCTAAAAGCGGTCCGCTGATTTTTCCCATATATTTTGTTATTTCACTTTCTTTGCACTTACACTTATGCGATTCATCTCCGTAATATCCGCATTTGCAAGGATTCATTGCGGCTACAAGCATAGTATTGCAAGGATAAGTCGAAGATGACGATGCACGGGTAATTGTTACGACTCCATCTTCAAGGGGCTGTCGCATTGACTCCAAAACATCGGATTTATACTCGGGAAGTTCATCTAAAAAAAGCACTCCGTTATGCGAAAGAGAAATCTCTCCCGGTTTTGCCTTACTCGTTCCGCCTACCAAACTTACAAGCGATGCACTGTGGTGCGGAGAACGAAACGGGCGAGTGGAAATAAGAGGACTTTTTCCTTTTAATTCGCCTGCCACGGAGTAAATTTTCGTAACTTCAAGTGCTTCTTCCATAGTCATATCGGGAAGAATTGTGGGTATTCTTTTTGCAAGCATACTTTTCCCCGAGCCGGGAGGTCCTATTATAAGACAGTTATGCCCGCCCGATGCCGCAATTTCAAGTCCTCTTTTCACGGCGTACTGCCCTTTTACCTCCGAAAAATCAACCGAATATGTAAGCGAACTTTCAAAAATTGACTCCGCATTGTACTCCATCTTCGGAAGGGTTTTTTCGCCGTTTAAATGCAGAAAAACATCTTTTAAATTGTTTGCGTAAAACACATCAATTCCGTCAACAAGAGATGCCTCCAAAGAATTTTCTTCGGGTACAATCACGCTTTTTATTCCGTTTTCTTTGGCAGATAAAACGCACGGAAGAACTCCCGCAACGCCTCGAAGTTTCCCCGAAAGCGAAAGTTCACCCAAAAAAACACAAGAATCTGCATTTTCGACTTGTCCCGATGCCCACAACAGCGAAACGGCGATAGGCAAATCAAACTGAGTTCCTTCTTTTTTTAAATCGGCGGGAGCAAGGTTTACTATTGCCTTTTTTGAAGGAAAATCAAAACCCGAATTCTTAATTGCGGCTTTTACCCGCTCTTTTGCTTCTTTTACGGTGGCGTCCGGAAGACCTACTATATCAAAGGACGGAAGTCCGCCCGAAAAATCTGCCTCAACTGTTACAATATGCCCGTCAAGTCCGGTAATTGTAGCACTTAAAATTTCAACCGCCAAAAAAATCACCTCTTTTTTCAATTATACCGTAAAAAAATATTTTTAGCAAGAATTTACTTTATTTCAAATAGTCAATAAATCAAGAAATTGCTTGACAACGAGAAAAAAAACCTATATACTATCAAAAGTATCGGGGTGTAGCGCAGTTTGGTAGCGTGCTTGGTTCGGGACCAAGAGGCCGCGGGTTCAAGTCCCGCCACTCCGACCAAAAAAAGAAGGATACCGAAGGTGTTCTTCTTTTTTTGTTTAAAATAGAAGGGACCCAAGCCCTAAGAGGGCTACGAGCGTAAAGAAAACGATTGATAATCGTTTTTAGCGAGTAGGTGCGTAGCCCGGTACCGAAATGCGAAGCATTTGGGTGGGCAA
>JAZLFH010000004.1:0-7170 GCA_045615705.1 Clostridia bacterium | reverse complement strand
AAAATATACCGAAAAGAACAAAATAAATCTTTCTCTTCCTTCACTGAGAGTGGATAATTTCAGTCTTAATCTTATGGAGAGGGTTCAAAAAGTAAGAAAAAGCGGTCTCACTTTTGCTCCGGAAGCCGGAAGTCAAAGAATGCGTGATGTAATAAATAAAAATGTAACGGAAGATGACTTAATTAAAGCCGTCAGCCTTGCATTTTCAGGTGGTTGGACTACTGTCAAACTTTACTTTATGCTCGGTCTTCCCTATGAAACAGACGAAGATATTGTAGCAATAGCAAATCTGTCCAAAAAAGTGGTTGATACTTATTATTCGCTTCCGCCCGAAAAAAGAAGGCGTGCTCCTTCTATCAATCTCAGCGTTGCGGCATTTGTTCCAAAGCCGTTTACCCCGTTTCAGTGGGAAAAGCAAAATACAATAGAAGAGTTTTTTAAAAAGCAACATCTTTTAAAAGATTCCATTAAGGACAAGCACATTAAATACAGTTATCATCAAAGTGATGTAAGCGTTTTGGAAGGTGTTTTTGCTCGTGGGGACAGAAAATTGTCAAAAGTTTTACTTCGTGCTTTTGAACTTGGTTGCAAGATGGATTCATGGAGCGATTTTTTTGATATGAACAAGTGGAATCAAGCCTTTATCGACACTGACACAGATATGGCATTTTATACAAGGAAGCGTGGAAAAGACGAGATTTTCCCGTGGGAAATTATTGATGTCGGTGTAAGCCGTGAATTTTTGTGGCGTGAAAACGAAAAAGCACTAAATGAAGAAACAAGTGTAAATTGCAGAAGCGGTTGTTCTCTCTGCGGAGCAAATAAACTTATAGGAGGCGGTAGATGTGGTTAAGTATTATGTCAGATACAAAAAACTTGACAGACTAAAATATATTTCACATCTCGACTTTATGCGTTCTTTAAACCGAACAATGCGAAGAGCCTCGCTTCCCGTTTCCTATTCGGAAGGTTTTAATCCGCATCCCGTTCTCAGTTTTCCTCTGCCTCTCCCCACTTTTTACACAAGTGAGTGCGAAATAGTTGATATTGCTTTTGAAACTAATCTTTCGGAAGAGTTTATTTTAAATGCATTAAATGAAAACGCACCGAAAGGACTTGAATTCTTCAAAGCATATGAGCATACAGGGAAAATAAAAGACATATCTTTTGCGGTTTATAAAGTTACTCCTGAGAAAATGCCTGTATCAATTGATGATTTTTTATCAAAAAAGAGCATTATTATTCCTAAAAAAACAAAGAGCGGTATAAAAGAAACCGAAATAAGAGATGATATTATTGATATAAAAATCGTTGATAACTCAATGCTTTTCACTCTTTCCGCAGGAAGCGTCAGAAACTTAAAGCCGGATACCGTAATTTCTGCGATGAATAAATACATAAAAAACTTTGATAGTGGCGACTGCGAATATTTAAGGCTGAAAATTCTTGATAAGGATATGAATGAGATATGAATATAGATGAACTCCGTGAAAAAATCAATTATCACTCTCGCCTTTACTACACTCTCGACAAACCCGAAATTTCAGATTTTGAGTATGACTGTTTGATGAGTGAACTTAAAAAAATGGAGAGAGAACATCCCGAATTAATCACTCCCGATTCACCTACACAGAGGGTTGGCGGTGCAATTTTAGACGGATTTAAAACTGTTACACACGAAGTTGTTATGCAAAGTCTTAATGATGTCTTTTCAAAAGAGGAAGTCATTGAGTTTGGAAACAAAACACAAGCTGCTCTTGGTGATAAAGTTTCTTATGTTACGGAACTTAAAATTGACGGACTTTCTGTTTCTCTTGAATATAAGGACGGAGTTTTTGTGCGTGGTTCCACTCGTGGAGACGGTGTTATCGGCGAAGATGTAACCGAAAACTTAAAGACAATTTTAAATATTCCTCTTAAACTTAAAAAGCCTCTTCCCTTTTTGGAGGTACGAGGCGAGGTTTTTATGCCTCATAAGAGTTTTGAACATTTAAATAAAATTCAGGAAGAAAACTCTCTTGAACCTTTTAAAAACCCAAGAAACGCTGCAGCGGGAAGTTTAAGACAGTTAGACAGTAAAATTACCGCTTCAAGACGACTTGATATTTTTGTTTTTAACATTCAGCGTATTGAGGGTGTTTCTGTACAGACTCACAGTGATGGCTTGCTCCTTTTAAAAGAACTGGGATTTAAAACAATTCCCGCAAGAAAGATATTTGATAATATTGAAGACGCCTTTTTAGAAGTCCTAAAAATCGGAGAAGAACGAGGAACTCTCGATTTTGATATTGACGGAGCGGTTATTAAAGTAAATGACCTCTCACAAAGAGAATTTTTGGGTTCGACTTCAAAATGTCCTCGTTGGGCTGTTGCCTATAAGTATCCGCCCGAAAAAAAGGAAACAAGACTTAAAGATATTGTTGTGCAAGTCGGAAGGACGGGCGTTTTAACTCCAAATGCCGTATTAGACAGCGTAAGACTTGCCGGAACCGATGTTTCAAGGGCAACACTTCACAATATTGACTACATTAATGAAAAAGATATACGAATCGGAGATATTGTTATCGTCCAAAAAGCAGGAGATATTATTCCCGAAGTTTTATCCGTTGTTAAAGAAAAAAGAACTGGCAGTGAAAAAAGATTTCAAATGCCAAAGTTTTGTCCCGTTTGCGGTGCAAAAACCGTGCGTGAAGAAGGAGAATCCGCCATTCGATGCAGCAGCGGAGAATGTCCCGCACAACTTTTTAGAAATATAATTCACTTTGCTTCAAAAGGTGCAATGGAAATTGATGGCTTGGGTAATGCCATAATTGAACAGCTTCTCGATAAAAAGATGATTTCTTCCCCTGCCGATTTATATTCTCTAAAAAAAGATGAATTGGCTTCACTTGAAAAATTGGGTGATAAAAGTGCTCAAAACCTTATTGATGCAATTGAAAAAAGTAAGTCAAACGACCTCTCTTGTCTTTTGTACGCACTTGGTATCAGACATATCGGTGTGCGTGCGGCAAAAAGCCTTTCGATGCATTTTAAATCGCTCGACAATCTTATTAATGCAGACGAAACCGAAATATCAAAAATTGACGATATTGGAACTATCAGTGCCAAATCAATAAAAGACTTCTTCTCGGAACCTCATAATTTAGATATTTTGGCCGGTCTTAAAAAAGCGGGAGTAAACTTTAACTGTCTTATCGAAAAAGCAAGCGGAAATTTAGAAAATAAAGTGTTCGTTTTGACGGGAACTCTTCCCAACATGACCCGTGATGAGGCAAGCAAACTCATTGAAGATAACGGAGGAAGTGTTTCCTCTTCGGTCAGCAAAAAGACAGATTTTGTTCTTGCCGGAGAAAGTGCCGGAAGTAAACTGAAAAAAGCACAAGATTTGGGAATCACAATTATTAGTGAAGAAGAACTTTTAAAAATGATATGATAGAATTAAAAGAAGTTATTGTAGTTGAAGGAATATATGATAAAAAGCGTCTTTTAAATGTTTGCAAGACACTTATTGTTTCTACCGATGGTTTCAGAATCTTTAAAGACAAGGACAAACTTAATTTTTTAAGAGATATGGCTAAAAAGCGTGGTCTTATTATTCTTACCGATTCTGACCGTGCAGGTTTTGTTATAAGAAACTACCTAAAAGGCTCTATTGACAACAAATACATCAAAAATGCGTATATTCCTGATATATTCGGTAAAGAAAAGCGAAAAGAAAAATCCTCCCGGGAAGGCAAAATAGGTGTTGAAGGCATTGACGAAGAAACTTTAAAAGAAGTTCTTTTAAACGCCAACTGTACCATATCTGATTCTGAAAATACAGACTTGATAACCAAAATTGACCTTTTCGATAAAGGGTACATAGGGAAAAATGACAGCAAAAAAAGAAGAGATGAACTTACAAAAAAGTTATCTCTTCCGTCTCGCATAAGCACTAATGCATTAATTGATGCTCTTAATTCAATTTTATCTCGTGAAGATTTTTTGAATCTTTGAGTATTTTTTCCGCAATATACGGATTGTTCATAGTGTAAAGGTGTATGTGATTTACTCCATTTTCAAAGAGGTCGTCTATTTGACGCACTGCATATTCTATTCCTGCTTTTGTTATTGCTTCTTTGTCATCTTGGTGTTTTTTAAGTATATCGTCTAATTTTTTAGGTATGCTTGAACCTGAAAGGTCGCACATTCTTTTAATCTGTTTTACGCTCGTAACAGGCATTATCCCCGGAAGAACAGGAACATTTATTCCTTTTTGTGCTAATTTTTCGAGAAAATCATAGAAAAGATTATTATCAAAAAATAATTGTGAAATTAAATATTCAGCACCGCAAGAAACCTTGATTTTTAAATTGTCAAGGTCTTTTTCTTTGCTTTCACATTCAATATGCCCTTCCGGATAACACGCACCGCCTATGCAGAAATCACCATGCTTTTTAATTTCCGTTATTAAATCACTTGCATACTTAAAATGTCCGGGATTAGGGAAATCACTTCCAACCGGAATATCCCCTCGAAGTGCAAGAATGTTTTCTATTTTTGCCTCTTTCATAGCGTTTAAAACCGCTATTATTTCATCTTTTGTAGAAGAAACGCAAGTGAGATGTGCCAAAGCCGCAACTCCGTTATTGTCTTGAATCTCGCTTGCAATTTTTACTGTGCTTTTTCTTATTCCACCGCCTGCTCCGTAAGTAACGCTCATAAAATCCGCTTTCATTTTTGCCAGCGTATCAACTGCTTTTGATACCGTAGAGTAATCAGCATCACTCTTTGGCGGAAAAACTTCAAATGAAATTCCTTTTTTGTTTAATATGTCTCTTATGTACACATTATCACCTCTTTTAAGTATTATAAATGTCTTGCAAAAAAATTGCAAGACATTTATAATATAGTTGAGGTGTTTTTATGGACAAAAGTATTTTCAACTCTGATAAAGTTATATTTTTTGACGGTGCAATGGGTACAATGCTCCAAAAATATGATGTTTCAAAAGGTGTAATTCCCGAGGAACTTAATATTACGCATCCGGAAATAATTGAAGAAATTCACAAAGAATATATAAATGCAGGTGCAGATATAATAACTGCCAACACTTTCGGTGCAAACAGTATTAAATGCGATAAAGCACCTTTGTATATCGAAAATGCGATAAAAATTGCAAAAAAAGTTGCAGGAAATTCGCTTGTAGCACTCGATATCGGACCCACGGGAAAATTAATGGAACCCATCGGCGACCTTTCTTTTGAAGATGCATATAATTCTTTTTGCGAAGTGGCTAAAATCGGTGAAAACGCCGGTGCTGACCTTGTAATCATTGAAACAATGAGCAGTATTTTGGAAACAAAGTCTGCTATTTTAGCGATAAAAGAGGCTACAAATCTTCCCGTAATTGCTACTATGACATTTGGTAGTGATTTAAAAACACTCACAGGAAACGATGTACTTACCATGATTTCTGTTTTTGAAGGATTGGGCGTTGATGCCTTGGGTGTAAACTGCGGCTTTGGTCCTGATGAAATTTTAAAACTTAAAGATGACTTGTTTAAATACTCCTCTACTCCAATAATAATCCAGCCAAACGCCGGTCTTCCCATCGTAAAAGACGGCAAAGTAACATACGATGTTACACCAAACGAATTTGCGAAAAAAATGTCTGTTTTTGCAAAAGAAGGTGCTCACATATTAGGTGGTTGTTGCGGAACTACACCCGAGCATATAAAAGCCCTTAAAGACGAATGCAAAGATATTTCGCTTTCTCCTGTTACAAAGAAAGACTTTACAGTCGTTTCCTCCGCCTCTCAAAGCGTTATTTTTGACGAATTTAAAATAATAGGCGAAAGAATTAACCCTACGGGTAAAAAGAAATTTAAAGAAGCACTTATAAGAAATGATATTGACTATATAATAAACGAAGCAATTAAACAAAAGGATGCAGGTGCTCACATTCTTGATGTCAATGTCGGACTTCCCGATATTGACGAAACAAAGATGCTTACCGATTGTGTTAAAGCACTTCAAAGTGCTTGCACTCTTCCCCTTCAACTTGATTCGTCCTCCGCAGATGCTCTCTCTTCTTCCATGCGTGTTTACAGCGGAAAACCTATGGTAAACTCTGTAAACGGAAAAGAAGAAGTATTGAGCCGTGTTCTTCCGCTCGTTAAAAAATACGGTGGTGTTGTGGTAGGTCTTACACTTGACGAAAACGGAATCCCCGAAACTGCCGAAGGCAGGCTCAAAATTGCAAAAAAGATTGTTGAAGTCGCAAAAAAATACGGCATAGACAAAAAAAATATAGTAATAGACGCTTTAACAATGGCAGTAGCCTCTGACCAAAATGCTGCGAAAGTTACTCTTGACACATTAAAACTTATTAAAGACACCCTTAATGTAAAAACAGTTTTGGGAGTGTCAAATGTGTCGTTTGCACTTCCCAACAGAGCTTGTGCAAACGAGGCATTTACAAATCTTGCAATTAAAAACGGGCTTGACTGTGCGATAAAAAATCCTTGCGGTGAGTATTGCGAATTTGATGATGTTGCAATAAATATGCTTTTGGGAAAAGACAAAGATTGCAGTGAATACATAAAAAAATACACAGGTTATCAGGAAACTCCGATATCGGAAAGTAACCTTTCGCTTTATGACTGCATAGTAAGAGGACTTAAAAACTCATCAGCTGAAAAGATGCGTGAACTTTTAAAAGGAAAAAATGCCGAAGATATAATTACGGAAAGCATTATTCCCGCACTAAACCACATAGGTGAAGATTTTGCAAGCGGAAAATCGTTTCTTCCTCAATTGATGGCAAGTGCGGATAGTGCAAAATCTGCTTTTGACGAGATAAAGCAGACCTCAGAAAGTGATAAATCCGATAAAATAATCGTTATCGCAACAGTGGAAGGCGATATTCACGATATAGGAAAAAACATTGTTAAAATGATGCTCGAAAACTACGGCTTCTGTGTTTTAGACTTAGGCAGAGATGTACCTTGTGAAAAAATTGTGGAAACGGCAAAAGATAAAAGAGTTTCCTTAATCGGTCTGAGTGCTTTGATGACAACAACTGTTTCTTCAATGGAAAAAACAATAAAACTTTTAAGAGAAGCAAAAATTGACACCCCGGTTATGGTTGGCGGTGCTGTTTTAAATGAAAATTATGCAAAAAAAATA
>JAZLFH010000003.1:0-18528 GCA_045615705.1 Clostridia bacterium | reverse complement strand
TTCTTTTTCCTCTTCGTATATATTATCGCAACAATCCGTCATTTTAATTACAACTGCATTGGTTTTAATTCCTTTTAAAATGTCTTCAACCCATGCTTCCGATTCACCGCCGTTGCAAATAAAAACATCGCAATTTTCGATTTTTTGTATATCTTTTACCGTAGGCTCAAACGAATGGCTTTCACTCCCGGGTTTTAAAAGCATTGTAACATTTTCTTCACTTCCAAAAACCGCTCTTGCAAAGTCAAATGCAGGAAAAATCGTAGTTACAACCGTCATCTCATCATTTGTTGTAATTTTTTCCGCTTTTTGGCAACCCGACATAATTAATGCAACCATTAAAATAACAGGAATAAGTTTTTTAAACATTTTTTTCTCCTTTTAAACATTTCTCACACTCTCCGTAAAACACCGTCTTACTTGCACTTATATTTATTGCGTGTTCTTTTTCAAAATGGCGATACAAGTGGTCAAGGTCGGGGCAATCAAGTTTTGTTATTCTGCCGCAATGCTCACATTTTAAGAGTGCATCAGAACCTTTTTTAGTATAAAATGCACCCTGTTTTCCGTCAAACACATGTTTTGTTATTTTACCCTCTTCTTCAAGTCTTTCAAGATGACGATAAACTGTTGTTTGTCCGATATTCAGCGAATTTTTTCCGATGTATTCCATTATGTCCGCTACCGTTACAAAATCCGTACAAGATGTGATAAATTCAAGAATTTCTCTTCCTTGCTTTGTATTATATTGCATGATTTCGCCTCCAATTTGAAAACCTTTTCCATTTTAATATCAAAAATTTAGATTGTCAAGGATTTTCACAAAATAAAAAAGGCATTTAAGATGCCTCTTTTAACTTTCAAACAAATCATTCATTTTAGTTTCTATTCGTTTTTTTTCATTTTCGGTTTCTTCTTTTAAAATTTTGATTTCTATTATGTCGCCTTCTTTTGCATCGGGTGCAAAAATCTTTGGCAAATCTTCTAACAATCTGTTTGGAAGTTCAGCAATTAAAATCTCTCCGTCAATCTTTTCTACCCTGATTTTCACTATTTCACCCTCCTGACTTCTTTAGAATCCGAATTAAGTATTATCGTTCCCTCTTTATCTGTTCTTAAAACTTCTGTTTTTTCATTCTCCAATTTTTCAATCGTTTCTTTGTGTGGATGACCGTAGTCATTGTTCTCTCCCACGGAAATTAGCGCAATCTTCGGTGAAACCCTTTTTAAAAATTTCTTGCTTGTAGAACTGCTTGATCCGTGATGTCCTATCTTTAATACATCAGCCGATATATCGCCTTCAATTTCGTTTTCGTTAATATTTTCGGCATCGCCCATAAACAAAAACTTAGTATCACCGTAAGTCAGTTTTACAACAGCACTGTATTCATTTAAAGAGTCATAGTTTTCATTTACCGGCGAAATTATATCAATATTCAACTTTTCATCGCTGTAAATATTTACACCGCTTTTTGCCTGTTTGATTTTATAACCTTTTTTTGCAATTATATCCAATACATCTTCGTATGTCTTAGATGTATGCGATACCTTCGGCATATAGATACTTCCAATATCAAATTCCTCTATTACATTATCCAATCCGCCGATATGGTCGCTGTGCGGATGTGTCCCGATTAAGTAGTCTATTTTACGCACTCCCAAAGACTTTATATATCCGACAACATCTTTTCCTTTTTTGTTTTCTCCCGCATCAATCAGCATACACTTGTTATCGGGAAGTTCCAAAAAAATGCTGTCGCCTTGACCCACATCAATAAAATGAACCGTTACACCGCTTCTTTTTACAAGCAAAGGATTTTTAAGCATTGTAAAAAAAGCAATAACTACACATATAAAAGCAAAAAACTTTAAAACTTTTTTCATTTATTCCATTCCTTCGCTTATTCCCAATAACACTATTCCTGCAATTACCGAAAAAATGCAGAGATATTGCATTTTGCTTAATTTTTCTTTTAAAATAACTCTTCCTAATATAACAGAAACTATGCAGTATGATGCAACCATAGGTGCCGCCAAAACAGATTTTGAAGCCATTGCATAAACATAAAATACTTCGCCGATTTCTTCAAATACAGATGCTTTTATTTTATCGGACTCACTCTTTTTAAACGGATTATATGCTATTTTACTCTTAACAGACACAAAAATCCAAGAGACAACGGCAAAAAGAAAGAAGGTAAGTCCGTACAAAATCAATACAGATATCTCATCTAAGTTAGTCTCGATACTTTTGTCGAGAATAATTCCGTCTGCTGATGTTCCTATTGTATCAAATACGCAATATAGTATCGGAAACACAAGTGCCGCCGCACCATATCTATACTTTTTATCTGTTTGGTTATTTTCAATTAAACCTTTCTGTTCAACAACTGCCAAAAAAATTACTCCGGCAATTATCAGAATACTTCCTAAAATGTCTATAACGCTCAATTCGTCAAAAACGCTTGAAATTCTGCCTGTAAAGATAAAAAAGAATAATAAGCAAACTGCCGAAAGTGCTCCTGACGCATTTTGTACCGGAGATATTATTGAAACTTCCAAGTACCTAAGTCCTTTGTATCCTATAATCATGGAAACGATATAACTTATTGATGCGGGTGAATACATTATGGCATTTTTTACAGTATTTACAAAGGTAAAATCTTTTTTATAAATTAAAAGAGCAACCGAGCATATCCCCATTACAATTCCAACCCAAATGCCGATTTTAAGATGTGAATACTTGTCGTTTTCATCAGTACCTTTTTTGTAATAAAGGTCCGCCAATCCCCAACTTAGTATTGTAATTACAGATAGTATAAACCACATAAGTTCCTCCGATAATCAGTTAAAAGATTTTTTTATAAATAATTCAAGTGCCGTTTTGCCTTCTTCACTAACCGGCTTAATTCATTTTGCTGAATAAAGAGTCTAACCATTAAAAAAGTCGTATAGGTTATAAATATAGCACGCCATAAAAACTATCGTTATTTATCCTGCACGATTACTCGCTTTTTATATTTATACCTTAGACTCTATAAACTCGCATGTCCCTTCTATTTCAAAAGTTCCGTTCTGTGCAGGGATAAATACAGTATCGCCCAACTTTAAATTAAGGCTCTCCCCATCTGATTTTAAAACCGCACTTCCGTCAATTATGGTAAGGCTGATAAAACTATCCTCGCTCATTGGCAGAACGGCACCTTTTTGTATCTTAACATCTTCACAAGTAAAGTACTTGCACGATGCAAATTCTTTTTTTGTAAAGCCATCTTTTGATATTAAATTGTTATTGTCCTTGGGAAGTTCTTTTTTGTTTAAGTTTGATACTTCTACCGCCTTATCGATATGAAGTTCACGAAGTTTTCCGTCCGCACCTCTCCTGTTGTAATCGTACACACGGTATGTGATGTTGGAATTCTGCTGTACTTCGCAAATCAAAAGTCCCTTTCCTATTGCGTGCACCGTTCCGGGTTCTACAAAAAACACATCGCCCTTTTTTGCTTCAACTCTGTTTAATACATCAGTAAGCGTATTATCCTCTATTCTCTTTTTATACTCTTGTTTTGTTATGGTTTTATTAAATCCATAGTAAAGTGCGGAATTTTCCTCTGCATCCAAGACATACCACACCTCGGTTTTCCCGTATTGTCCTTCGTTTTTAATTGCATAATCATCGCTTGGATGAACCTGCAAAGAAAGGTTGTCCTTCGCATCAATAAGTTTTATAAGAATCGGGAAATCGTCAAACTTTTCGCAGTTTTTTCCCAATACACCTTTTCCGTTAAGGTCTATGTACTGACCGAGAGTTTTTCCTTTGTACTCACCGCTGTTTACTATACTTTCGCCGTCTTTATGAGTTGAAAGTTCCCAACTTTCCGCAATTCTTTCAAGGTCGCTTTCTTTATTAAATAAATCACGAAGTTTCGTTCCGCCCCAAAGATAATCTTTAAATGTGCTTTTTAATAATATAGGTTTCATAATTCTCTCCTCATTTCTCCAAAAGTCCTGTTTCAACAAAGCAGTATCTGTCATCCCACGGCTCGGGATTTTTTATAAAGACACAAGGTTCTTTATAAAAATGCGTCCTTACAACAAAATGCGACTCGCCTTCTTTTAAGTGATGCGGCCCCAAAAGGTTTCTTAAATTGTTGATAATTGTAACTTTTACTTTTGTTTCCCCGCTTACTTTAAATTCTTTAAGGTCCAATCGGTCATTAAACAACAATGTTTTTTCAATTCCGTTAATCTCAATTTTAACCGCATTTATGCCCTTTATCGACATATAAAGGACAGGATTTTCGCCTGTTATATTGATTTTTCCGTCTAAACTCATACTTCCCGAAAAGAATGGGAAGCCCTGTTTTTCTATATTGGAAAGTGTTATTTTTGAAGCAGGCTTTGATATTACAAAATCTCCCTCATAAAAATATGCATTTTTATCGGTTTTTTCCCATTTTTCATCTGTTACAACCGAGAAATCCCCGACAATATAAATCGGCTCAATCTCTGTAATAAACGAAAGTTTATTGCTTTCGCTTTCAAATTCAAGCGAATTTTTAATGTTTTTATATACTTCTTCACTCTGTACAAAATCACAGTCAAAAGAAAGCGTATTCTTCCCTTTCATTACATACTTTGATATGTCAATCTTCTTAAAACTTGGGTCTTTGTATGTCCCGATTATTCTTTTATCTACCTTTTTCCCGTTTAGTTTTATATCAAAAATCTCCGGAGTTTCAACAACGAGTGAAATCTCATCAGGCACAAAATCACAAGTGAAAAAGTAATCTTGATGAATCTTTACGGGTCTTTTCAGTGAATTTGCCCTATCTTCAATATTTAGCACATATCCTTGTTTCTCTTGCAATTCGCCGTCAAAATAATAATCGCAAAAATCAAGTGTAAGAGCATTTTCCACCTTGTTTGATATGGTAAACTCACCGTCAAAAAAGATTTTATCCGGCTTTTTTTCATCATTTTCTTCACATCTTGACTTTTCGTCATCCAAAATCATAACCGAACCCCACGGCTCAAACTCTATATTTTTATCGCAGTCTTGTAAATCGCCTGTAAGAATATTTATTCGCTTTCCGTCAACCAGAAGTTTTGCTTTTTTTCTGTTTGGAGATGTGTTTACAAAAAAGTGTACCGTGCCATCTTCGTAATCTCTTCTTGTATAAGTAATTTCTTTATTGTCTATAACTTTATTTTCTTCCAAAGAATCTACATCTGTTAACTTTCCGCCGTTATTTGTAAACTCATCAAGAAGTTTTTGTGTGCTTTTTAAAAGCACTTCTCCGCATGGGTTAAGAATACAAGAATATTCCATCTCGCCTATTACTATGCTTTTACCTTTAACTTTTGCGTGGCGTTCCATTATTGTTTCATCGCCCAAATGATAGACAATATGCTTTTGTTCAAGTTTTTTAATCACATCTAAAAACTTTTTATTCAGTTCCTCTATGCCCTTATTCTCTCCGTTATCAAACATTGTCCATACTGTTGTTTGCGGATGTATTAAAAGAACTTTGGGAGTTTTCTTCCCGCTTGAAAGGATTTTTCCTTCTCTTGACACAGCATCTATAAACTTGTCATACTCACTCCACCACGGCTGTTGGAAGTACATTGCCGGCGGAAAATCCCTTTTGCGTATTCCTCTTAATGAATAGCCCTGTAAGTGCTGGCATAAAAGGTTTATTCCGTGTACCATTTGCCACTCAAATATTCCTTTTAATTCGGAAAAACTTACATTATGTCCGCAAAGTGCGTATGTTTCCGAAAGGACTTGTTCTTTCCCGAGTTGTTCCGCTGCCGAAGATACCTGAATAGGTGTTAAACAATCAAAAATATCTCTGCCGAGCCAGTCCATACCCGGAATGTGGAAATATTCATAATTCGGCATTACTGCACCACTTGTTGTTACCTGAATTTTAAAATTTTCTTCTTCTACCATATGTCCCGTGAGTTTTAGTCCTCGCTCATCACACCAGTCATATACCTGTTTTGCATAAGAATTGGTAAACAAATCCGTTACCATTTTCCAAAAGTTAACTCTTACTTTTTTATAGTCGCCAATAGGTAAAAACAGTTTTTCAAGATTTAAAAGCAAATCTTCTCCATATAATTTTTTATATTCTTTTTCAAACACAAAACTCCACGGAATTCCATTTCTCGAAATCTGCGGTTCGTCCGTAAAAAATCCTGTTATCCGGTTCTTATATTTATTGTAATACGGCTCGTAAACCACTTCAATAAACTTTTTTACTACTTTTTTGTCAAGTACATCTGTATAAAACGGATTTACATCATAGTAAAACCAATGAGTTCCGTTTTTTGCTATAACATTTTCTTTTGGCTCTGTTTCGCTCATTCTAAGGTATTTTTGCTGATACTCCGTCCCCAGTCCGTTTACTTTTCCGTTTCCGAAACCGCTCGGCCAACCGTTTTCATCATACGCCCAAGAGTACATTCCTCGCTCTTCTGCTTCTTTTGTCGCACTCTCGATATTTTCAAACCATTCCTCTCCCATATACTCTGTTTGAAGTCCTCCGCGAGCGTGCATAAAAAATCCGCCCATACCGATTTCGTCCATAACTCTTACCTGGCGAATGGTTTCGTCTTTTTGAAGCTTTTCGTTCCAACTCCAAAATGGAATCGGTCTGTATTTTTTTTCAATTTTTTTGAGATTCGGCAATTTCTTCATTATGTACAACCTTTCAGTAACTGTTTAATCTGCAACATTTCTGTTTTCAACAATATACACTACTCCCGATATCGCCGTAATAAGTGTTGCTGAATATATAAGATATGTTGAACCTTTCCACATTGGGAACACCATCATAACGGGAATGGCAATTAACTGAAGAGTCGTTTTAATTTTACCCCACCACGATGCCGCAATTACTTTTCCTTTTGATGCCGCTACAATTCTGAGCCCCGAGATTAAAAATTCTCTTGTCAAAATTATCATTGTAACCCAAGCAGGGACAAGATTTTTTTCCATAAACATAAGTAATGCTCCAAAAACCAAAAGTTTGTCTGCAAGCGGGTCTGCAATTTTCCCAAAGTCCGTAACTAAGTTATATTTTCTTGCAATCTTTCCGTCAATGAAATCCGTTAGCGATGCAACAATGAATATTGCTGTTGCTATGTACATATATCCTAAACGCATACAAATCATCATAGGAATTACAAAGATTATTCTTATAAGTGTTAATTTGTTAGGTAAATTCATATTTCTTCCTCCCCGTAAAGATCGTATTCGTCAAAATCTTTTATTCTTACATTTACTATATCGCCTGAGTTAAGTTCTTTTTGTGAACCGAAAAATATATTGGGGTCAACTTCCAAACTTTCGCCGTGGCTCCTTCCGAAATAAAGGTTTTCGTCAAATCCGTCCGTTATTACAGGCACAACTTTTCCAATCATTTTCTCATTTCTTTTTTTTGTTGTTTCTTTTGCTGTAAGCATCAGTTTTTCAAGGCGTATTTCTTTTACTTTGTCTTCTATTTGACCCTTTAACCTATATGCAGGCGTGTTTTCCTCAGGAGAATAGCCAAATGCTCCTATCCTGTCTAAATAACCTTTCTTTAAAAACTCACAAAGTTCTTTAAACTCTTCTTTCGTTTCTGTCGGAAAACCTACAATAAGACTTGTTCTTATTGTAATATCTGTAACTTCGTTTTTTATTTTATTTAAAATGTTTTCGATATTTTTCCTGTTTGTCCGTCTGCCCATAAGTTTTAAAATTCTGTCATTTATGTGTTGAAGGGGAATATCAAGATATTTTACAAGTTTGTCTTCATTTTTATAAAGGTCAATCAAATCATCATCAATATTTTCCGGGTAACAATAATGAAGTCTTATCCACTTTAAACCTTCAATTTTTGCTAGTTCTTTTACAAGCGGAACTATCATTTTTTTACCGTAGAGGTCTTTACCGTAATTTGCACTGTCCTGTGCAACTAAGATTATTTCTTTCACTCCGCCAAGGACTAATTCTTTTGCCTCATCAAAAAGTGATTCTATACTTCTGCTTCTCTGCTTTCCTCTGATATAAGGAATTGCACAATATGTACAGTAATTATCACAACCCTCCGAAATTTTCAAATAGGCGACATGCTTGTTCGTTGTGATAATTCTTTTTGCAGGATATTCTATATCTCTGTTTATATCAAAAATTGCCTCGTAATGTTTTTTATCAAGTACATTTTTTACAGCATCGCAAATTTTATCAATACCGCTTGCTCCAACTACCCCGTCCACTTCGGGAAGAAGTGTCTTAAACTCTTTATAGTATCTTTGTGCCAAACAACCGCAAACTATAAGTGCTTTGCATTTACCGTTTTTTTTATACTCTGCCATTTCAAGTATTGTATTAATGGATTCTTCCTTTGCACTGTCAATAAAGGCACAAGTATTTACTGCAATAACATCTGCATCTTCCGGATTCGGCACAAGCAAAAAGCCTTCATCTTCAATTTTTTTGAGCATTACTTCCGTATCTACCAAGTTTTTTGAGCAACCAAGTGATACAAAGCCAACTTTAACAGTCAAAATTGTCGTCCTCCATTTTACAAAAAGAAACAAGTACATCTCTTATATCGCCATAAGAAAAACCTCTCCTTAAAAAATACCCGATAACTCTGTTTTGCTCTTTTCGGTCAGAGAAGTCTTTTTTTATAAACTTACGGTTTATTTCTTTGGTAATTACTTCCTTTGCGTCAAAAATCATATTTTCTGTTGTATTTTCCGCTATATCACGGGAAATTCCCTTTTTTATAAGTTCTGTTTTAAGCCGTAAAGGTGCAAAACCTTTGTCTGATTTTACATAACGCTTGGCATAATCAACATCATTTATGTAGCCATAGTGCTTCATTTTTTCTACTGCGTTATATATTTCTTTTTCTTCATACCCTTTTTTGATAAGGCGTTCTCTTAATTGCTTTTCTGTTCTGTCCTTAATTTCCAAAAGATAAAGAGAATATTCAATTGCATCTTTTTTCATACAAACTCACCAAAAACTAAATTTGCAAGGTCAATCCCTTTTTTCGTAAGGTGTATTTTTCCTCCGGTAAGTCCCAAAAGTCCGTCAGTTGCAAGTTTTTTGATTTTTTCTTTAAACTCGCCGTTATATTCAATACCTTCCGTCATACGAAGACCAAGCATAAATCTTTCAAGTTCTTTTTCCTCATTTGTAAGTTCTTCTTCAATAATGTGGCGATTATTCTTTGCAATATAATCGTCTATGCTTGGAGGATTAAAATATCTTACGCCGTTTTCGTATGAATGAGCACTTGCACCAAACCCCATGTAGTCTTGCATTGTCCAATATTTTATATTGTGTCGGCTTTCATATCCCGGAATTGCAAAATTTGATATTTCATACTGCAAAAATCCGTTTTCTTCAAGCACTTTTTGGACATTATGATAAATATTTCTTTCGGTATCTTCGCTCGGAAGGTTTAGTTCCATATCGTAAAAAGGCGTATTTTCTTCTACTATTAAAGAATATGCCGAAATATGCTTTACACCGAGAGAAAGTGCCGTTTTCAGACTAAAATCAGCACTTTCTTCGCTCTGGTTCGGTATTCCGAGCATTAAATCTGCACTGATATTGTCAAAGCCTGCTTTTTTTGCATCTTCAATGCACTTTTTCGCATCTTTTGCACTGTGAAGTCTGCCGAGTTTTTTAAGTTCATCGTCCGAAAAACTCTGAACCCCGATACTTACCCTGTTTACTCCTCTTTTTTTAAGTTCTTTAAAAAACTCTAAATCCGCAGAGTTTGGATTTACCTCAACTGTAAACTCATAGCCTTTTTCAAGTTCTATATTTTCATTTACAGCGTCAATTACATCAAATAAAAGCGAACCGACAGCACTCGGTGTTCCTCCGCCTATAAAGACTGTATCTGCCTTGGTTCCCTTTTTTTCTTCAATTTCTTCTGTCAGTGATGCAACATATCCCGCTTGTCTGAAATTATCCGTAACCGAATAAAAATCACAGTAAAGACATTTTCTTATACAAAACGGAATGTGAATATATATACCTTTCATCAATCAAGCTTTAAGACAGACATACACGCCTCCTGCGGAACCTCAACGGAACCGACCTGACGCATACGCTTCTTTCCTTCCTTTTGTTTTTCGAGCAGTTTTTTCTTTCTTGTAATATCACCGCCGTAGCATTTTGCCAAAACATCTTTACGCATTGCTTTGACGGTTTCTCTCGCTATAATTTTTCCGCCTATTGCGGCTTGTATCGGCACTTCAAAGAGTTGTCTCGGGATTGCTTCTTTTAACTTCTCGGCAATTCTCCTGCCGCGAGCATAAGATTTTGAAGAATGAACTATAAACGAAAGTGCATCTACCATATCTCCGTTTAAAAGAATATCGAGTTTTACAAGTTCACTCTTTACATATCCCGAAAATTCATAGTCAAGTGAAGCATATCCGCGACTTCGACTTTTTAAGGCATCAAAAAAGTCATATATGATTTCATTAAGCGGAAGGTCATAATGAAGTTCTGCCCTGTCTTTATCAATGAAACGCATATCTTTATATGTGCCTCTTCTTTCTTGGCAAAGTTCCATTATGGCACCGACAAATTCACTCGGCACGAAAATATTTGCCTTCACAAAAGGCTCTTCCGTCATACTTATACTTGCTGCCGGTGGCATATTTGTCGGGTTCGCTATATACTCAACACTTCCGTTTGTAAGAGTTATTCTGTATATAACGCTCGGTGCGGTTGTTACCAAATCAAGATTAAACTCTCGTTCTAATCTTTCCTGAATTATTTCCATATGCAAAAGACCTAAAAATCCGCATCTGAAACCGAAACCCAACGCCACACTTGTTTCGGGTTCAAAGTCAAGTGCGGCATCATTTAGTTTGAGCTTATAAAGTGCGTCTTTTAAGTCATCATATCTCGCTCCGTCAGATGGATATATACCGCAATAAACCATAGGATTTACTTTTCGATATCCCGGAAGCGGCTGCGTTGCAGGATTATCGATAACCGTTACGGTATCTCCGACTCGTGTGTCGTCAACGCTCTTAATACTTGCCGCAATATAACCGACCTCACCTGCTTTAAGTTCTTTTGACGGCTCAACATTGTTTGCGTTCATATAACCGACTTCAACCACATCAAACTCCTTGCCGTTTGACATGAATCTAATGCGACTTCCTGCCTTAATTTTTCCGTCCATAACTCTTACATAAACAATTACACCTTTATAACTGTCATAGTATGAGTCAAAAATAAGTGCTCTCGTAGGCTTGTTCTCATCGCCGGCAGGTGCAGGAATGTTATTAACAATATAATCGGGTAACTTTTCAATATTGATTCCCTGCTTTGCACTGACCTTAGGTGCATCATGTGCCGGGATTCCGATTATGTCTTCTATTTCTTCTATGACTTCATCGGGTCTTGCACTCGGGAGGTCTATTTTGTTTATTACGGGAAGTATTTCAAGATTATGCTCAATCGCTAAGTATGTGTTTGCAAGGGTTTGTGCTTCAATTCCCTGAGATGCGTCAACTACCAAAAGTGCCCCTTCACATGCCGCAAGGCTTCTTGAAACCTCATAGTTAAAATCAACATGCCCGGGCGTATCAATCAAATTTAAGACATAATCCTTTCCGTCAGGTGCTTTATAATTAAGCCTTACAGCACGAGCCTTTATGGTAATTCCACGCTCTTGTTCAAGTTCCATATTATCAAGCATCTGTTCTTTTATTTCACGGCTTTCAACACCGCCTGTCATTTCGAGCAAACGGTCTGCAAGCGTGCTTTTGCCGTGGTCAATGTGTGCAATAATGCAAAAATTTCTTATGTTGTCCTGCATTTAATTTCCTCTCATCAAGCGTAGTTTTCTACAATTTCTCCAAAGATAAATGTATGCTTATCGTTGTCCTTATAAAACGAATTCAAAATGTCCGGCACAAAGTCTGAAAACTCCGGTGTCGTTTTCATCTTTATTATGCACTCAACATTATACACATTTCCGTCTATTACAGGTGTTTCAACCTTTTTTGAATTTTTTGTTTTAAGGTTACAAGTTTCAAATTTATTCTCGTTTCGCCCTGAAAATGCTCCGCAATGTGCCAATTCTTTTTTTAAACTGTCGTCAAGCGGTATGCTGACCGTAAAATCATTTGCACTCGTAATTATATGATGCGTAAAACGGCTCTCTCTGACCATTGCTATGAACACTTTTCTGCTCCACATATATCCTACCGCGCCCCAACTTATAGCCATAGTGTTCAATTCTTCGCCGTTTTTTACATTCAAAAATGCACCCTTTGTTGTAAGAATTTTCATTGCTTCATCAATGTTCATTTAAATCAGTCCTTTCAAAACACATTATGAAAATTATATGTTACTTATTCTTTGGGTTGACAATATCACGCCAATCAAGATCTCCACGCTCTAATCCGTGAATTAAGACTTCCGCCGTTGCAATATTTGTAGCGAGCGGAATTTGATGTACATCGCAAAGCCTGAAAAGACTTGTCATATCCGATTCATGAGAATAATTTGAAAGCGGGTCTCTGAAAAACAGCAAAAGGTCAATTTCGTTATAAGCAATTCTTGCTCCAATCTGCTGGGCACCGCCTTGTGCTCCCGGTAAAAACCTTTGAACATTAAGTCCTGTTGCCTCCGTAATAAGTCCTCCGGTAGTACCTGTCGCACACAAATTGTGCTTTGACAAAATACCTTTATATGCTATACAAAACTGTACCATAAGTTCTTTTTTTGTGTTATGGGCTATCAATGCAATGTTCATTGTTTTGCCTCCCTCTTTTTCCTTTTTCTGCTTGTAATTGCACCTCGAAACGGTCTTATAATCGGAAGTGTTTCTCCGTCTAACCTGCCCGCAATATTGTAAAACGCTTTTTGTGCGATTCCTCTTTTATCACTTATTAAGGAATCACAAAAATCATACTCCGGGACTATTCCCAAAAGCGTAACCGACAACCTTTCAATCATCTCATCTACTGCCGGCACTTTTCCGCTCTTTGCAAGTTTGACTTTAAACTTGTTCACCAAAAGTTTTACTTCGGCTTTAGAATACTTATCAAGAAGTGAAATCACTCTATCAGCATCTCTTATTGAAGTTTCTTCGGGATTTATCACGACTATCGCTAAATCTGCCGATGATACTGCGTTCTCAAATCCTTTTTCTATTCCTGCCGGACAGTCTATTAATACATAATCAAAACTTTCTTTAAGTTTTGACACAACATTTTTCATTTGTGTAGGATTCAACACATCTTTATTTTTTCCTTGTGCGGCGGGCATAAAGAACAGGTTTTCTCTTTTGTCTTTTAAAATTGCCTTTTCTACACTGCAAATACCCTTTGCCACATCAACAATATCATAGACAATTTTTTCCTGCATACCTAAAAGTATATCAAGATTTCGAAGCCCAATATCGGCATCTGCCAAAATGACTCGTTTGCCCCTTTTTGCAAGTTGACTCCCTATATTTGCCGTGCAAACACTTTTACCGACACCGCCCTTACCGCCGGTTATTACTATTGATTTTCCCAATTTTAACTCTCCTTTACGGAATAAGAGTTCCCGCTTTTTTAATCGTATCAGATTCTACTTCGCTGTTAAAATACGCCTCAATTACTTTTCTTACACAAGGTGCAACACTTCCTCCGCCACCTGCTTTTTCAATAACAGCGGCAACCGCTATCTGTGGTTTCTCAAATGGGGCATACGCTACAAACACACCGTTTGTAAGTCCTTTTCCAAGTTGAGCAGAACCGGTTTTTGCCGCTACATCTACATTGCAACCCATAAATGCCGAGCGTGCCGTTCCTTCCGTTACGACCATATGCATTCCGTTCGTAACTGCCCTGTATGTCGAATCTTTCATTTCCACTTTTGCAAGAACTTCCGGACTTACCGTGATATCCTTGCCGTTTTTTGATATTATCTGCTTTACAAGATGTGGTCTGTACCTTGTTCCGCCATTTGCAACTGTTGAAATATAACTTACAAGCTGAATTGGTGTAATAAGCGTGTCCGACTGACCTATTGCTGTTTGAAGTGTATCGCCGGGATACCACTCCTGTCCCGATTTTTTGCGACTCTCGGGACCTGCCATATTTCCGGTTCGTTCTTCTGATTCAAGTTCTATACCGCTGTTTTCCCCAAGTCCGAAAAGTGTTGCGTACTTGTCAATATTTTCAATGGTAAGTCTTCTTCCTGTTTCGTAAAAGAAATAATTACACGAATCCCTGATTGCTTCACTGACGGTTTCCGCTCCGTGTGTTGCATTTCCGTTTGAATATATCCAACACCTTGGCTGATAACCTGTGTAGTATCTGTAAACTCCTTGGTCAATGATAACTTCACTCGGCGTAATTACGCCCTCTTCAAGTCCTGCGATTGCAGTCAGCATTTTAAATGTAGAACCGGGCTCATACGCACCTGAAATTGCTCTGTTCAGAAGTGGTTTTCTAAAATCTGTCGCAAGTTCACCGTATTTTTGTGAAAAATCAACCGGATTATATGTCGGATATGATGCAATTGCCAAAATTTCTCCGTTTCTGACATCCATCACAACTATTGCACCGCAAAATGCGTTACTTCCCGTGGCTGTGGAAGTTGCATTTGCTCTGACATTATGAATATTTTCCGCAAGTGCTTCTTCCGCCACCTTTTGAAGTTCAATGTCTATTGTCAATCTGACATTGTCGCCCTTTACGGCACTTTTTGTATTTACGATGTTTACAGACCTTCCGCCGTCTGTCTGTTCTACACTCATAACTCCGTTTTCTCCGCGAAGATAACTTTCAAGATGCTTTTCAAGACCTTGTTTACCTATGGTGTCATTCATCATATATCCGGAATTTTTAAGCGAATCATATTCATCCTTATCCAGACTTCCGGTTCTTCCCAATATGTGAGATGCCAATGTTCCGTTAGGATATTCTCTTATTGGAAGTGTAACTATATTTACTCCCTTAAATCGATAGGACTGTTCCTTTATTGATGCTATAAGTGCCAAACCGACATCTTTTGCAAATGTGAAACTGACATTTGGCGAAAAGCCTCTTTGTTGCATCTCATAACGCACTTTTAACACTGAAAAAGGGTCAATGACATTTTCTATTTTGTATTTATTAATCAAATAGTCTACCGCTTCATTCGGTGAAGCATTTATATCCGAGAGGTTCTTTTCTGCCCACGATTTTTGCTTTTCTCCGCTTTCATCGTCAGAAAAACTAAACACATACCCGTTAGTGCTTTTTTCAATCGGAAGTGTTGACGAAGAAGTAACTCCGTATGATGCACAAAGTTCAATCAACGAATCTAAAATGCTGTTAATTTCTTCATCTTTCTGCTTGTTTGTTCTTTGAATTTGTATAGAGTAACCTTGTCTGCTTCCTACTATAATTCTCCCGTATCTGTCATAAATATCTCCACGCGGTGCTTCAACCGAAAAAGTTTTTAACAGTCTTTTCTCGCTCTGTTCACTATAATAAGCACCATTTACAAGTTGAAGATTGCAAAGTTGAATTAAAATAGCCACCGCACAAAATATCACTACCGAAAAAAGGACAATATATCTTTTCTTCACAGTCTTACTCCCCTCTCAAATCGGGTGAGTCTGAACCTTTTTATGATAAAGTATGAAGGAATCATCAATACGGCGTTATAAAGTCCGCACAAGACTATAACTTTAATTGTCAATAAAAGTGAAACTTTTTCACTGAAAATTACAAACGACATAAGTCCGAAAAGCAGTTTATAAATGAATGTAAAAACAAATGCAAAAAGCGAAAATACACCTGCACTGTTTCCGTAAACCGCTTCTATCAATGCTCTTACTCCCACGGCTGTGTACATACATAAAAGTGTGTTAATTCCAAACACTCTGCCAAACAGAATATCCGAAACGGCACCGATTAAAAATCCCAAAGTCGCTCCTTCTACGGGTGTAGATATTATTGCTATCACAATAAGTACAACAATTACCAAGTCCGGCGAAACTCCGAAAATATTAATTTTTACAATGGCGGTATATTGCAAAACAAGTGCTAAAAACAACGCCAAAAACTTATAGACATATTTCACATTATTCGCCTCTTTCAATAAGAACCTCGCTTAAATTTTCAAAGTCAACGGCAGACTGAATTATAGCCGTAAGTGAAAGGTCTTGTTCGTCATCGCTTACCGAAACAACCTTTCCTATTAAAATTCCTTCGGGAAACAATCCGCCCATCATTGATGTTTCTATTTCATCTCCCGCAACTATCTTTGCTCCTTTTGAGATGTATGTCATTTTGCATTGCCCGATATCTGCCAATGATAAATCGCCTTCTACAACACCTTTGTCATTCGTTCTCGGAGAAATTGCACTTATGGCACTTTCAATATCCAAAACTGTCTTTACCTTACTCCAAGTGTAGCCGACCTCATATACAGAACCTACAAGTCCGTCTTTTGAAATAACAACAGAACCAAACTTAACCCCATCATTACTCCCTTTGTTAACCGTAAGTGTGTTAAACCAACTTCCGCTGTCCTTTCCGACAACTCTCGCCCCGACAAGGTTTAGATTTTCATATCGTTCCTTCATGTCAAGTAATCCCAACAGTCTTTCGTTCTCGCTTTTGTAACTGTCGGTATATCTTACACTCTGCTCCAACTCTCGGACTCTTGTCTTTAATTCCTCGTTTTCTTTTTTGCATATTGAAGTATCTTTAAAAAAGTCATATATTCCGTAAAGCCATCTGCCGACAGCAGAAAACCCATGTTCAATAGGAGTTGTTACAACTCCTATTGCATTTGAAACAACAGACGGCTTTCCCACATGTGATGCCGAAACAGCCATCAAAACAAACACAACAACAGTTGTTGCAAACAGCCCTATAAAAAATCGTTTTGAAAAATCAGACATTGTTTATCCTCTTTATCGTCTTGTAGTTCTTTTCATAAGCCGAACAAATTTTTCGTCCGACAAAACCTTTCCCGTTCCGTTTGCTACACAAAAGAGCGGATCTTGTGCAACTGAGCACTTAATTCCTGTTTCCTGTGTTATAAGTTCGTCAAGTCCTCTGATTAATGCTCCTCCGCCTGATAGCACTATCCCGTGCTCCATTACATCTGCCGCAAGTTCGGGTGGTGTTTTTTCAAGCGTTTGCTTTATTGTTTCAACTATTTCGTAAATAGGTTCACGAAGTGCTTCTCGGACATTTTCTGCCTTTACCGAAATTGTACTCGGAAGTCCCGTCAAAAGGTCTTGTCCTTTATATACAGCTGGTTCTTCGCTGTCATCTTCAAACGGAATTGCACTGCCAAGTTCAATCTTAATCGCCTCTGCAGTTCTTTCACCTATTAGTATGTTAAACTCTTTTTTAAAATAATTAATGATTGCACCGTCAAGTTCATCTCCCGCTTTTCTCTCGGAAATACTTGTAACAATTCCACCAAGCGAAAGTATGGCAACTTCACTTGTTCCGCCGCCGATATCAACAATCATACTTCCTGTCGGGAGTTCAACCGGAAGCCCCGCTCCGATGGCTGCCGCCATTGGCTCTTCAATGAGATATACGCATTTTGCACCTGCTTGAAGTCCGGCTTCTTCAACGGCTCTTTTTTCAACTTCCGTTACTCCTGACGGAATTGAAACCAAAAGTGTCGGTTTTGAAAAAGAAAATCCGCCCACAACCTTTTTAATGAAGTATTTCAGCATTGCCTGAGTTGCACTGTAATCTGCAATTACACCTTCTTTTAGCGGACGAAGTGCTCTTATATTTCCGGGTGTTCTCCCAAGCATAGCCTTAGCCTCGTTTCCTGCTGCATAGACCTCACCCGTGTCTGTATCAACCGCTACAACGCTCGGCTCGTTAAATACTATTCCCTTTCCTTCTTCGTATATAAGTGTGTTTGCCGTTCCAAGGTCAATTCCTATGTTTTTCATTGTATACCTCCAACAAATTTATACCGAATTCTTCTAAAATAAGTTCACTTAGTTTTTCAAGCGGAAGCCCCACTATTGTAAAATAATCTCCCTCAATCTTCTCTATAAAAATTGAACCAAGACCTTGAATTCCGTATGCTCCCGCTTTGTCAAAAGGCTCATCGGTCTTAATATAGTAATCAATATCTTCTTTTGAAAGTTCTCTAAAATACACATTCGCCACGGTGCATTTGGAAACAGCATTTCCCTTAGTATCTGACACAGCAAACCCTGTATAAACTTCGTGTTTTTTCCCCGAAAGAAGAGAAAGCATTTTTGCCGCATCTTCTTTGTCTTTGGGTTTACCCAGCCTTTTTCCATCGCAATATACCAAAGTATCCGCACCAATTACAAGCACATCGTCTTTTAGGTCTTTTGCAACATTTGTCGCTTTTAAAAATGCCAAAGTCTTTACCGCTTCCGTGGGAGAAAGGCTGTCTGCCACACTCTCATCGACATTTGACGGCATAACCAATGCATCAATTCCTATATTTAATAATAATTCTTTCCGCCTTGGTGAGGCAGATGCTAAAAC
>JAZLFH010000002.1:0-12186 GCA_045615705.1 Clostridia bacterium | reverse complement strand
TTTAGATATGGTTCGACCGGGAATAATTCTTTATGGACTTATGCCCTCCAAATATGTAAACGAAAAGAACTTTACACCTGTGATGACTCTTAAAGCAAGTGTAGCATCGGTATTTGAAATTGATAATGGCGACTCGGTAAGTTACGGCGGACTTTATACCGCAGATAAAAAAACTAAGATTGCTTCGGTAACAATTGGATATGCTGACGGATTTTCAAGGTTGCTTTCTTGTAAAGCCAAAATGCTTTACAAAGATAATTTGTGTAATCTTGTCGGAAAAATTTGTATGGATGTATGTATGTTTGATGTAACGAATGTCAAAAATATATCAGTAGGCGATTATGTTATTATTTTCGGCAAAAACCTGTCAGTTGACTGCCTTGCTGATATTCTTTCAACCATCAACTACGAGGTTGTAAGCACAATCGGTTGTCGAGTGCCACGAGTGTACATATAATGGTACCAAACATTTGGATTTGACCTTACAAGCCTCATGTAGTATAATCATTTTATGAGGTGATTGTTTGTCTGTTAAGGAAGTCATTTATGAAGATTTTAAAGATAACAAGGCTTTGCTCTATGAACAGATGAAGCACGGTTATCAATGCATGGGTAAAATTAATCTTACAATAGCAAAAGAATGGGTTAACGCCGATAATGAAACAACGAAAGACTACGAGATTAAATTATCGGAGTGTGAGTAATTGTGATTGTCAAACGCGGAGATATTTTCTACGCAGATTTAAGTCCTGTTGTAGGCAGTGAACAAGGTGGCATTCGTCCTGTATTGGTTGTACAAAATGATGTTGGAAATAAATATAGTCCTACAATAATTGCGGCTGCCATTACAAGTCAAATCAACAAAGCAAAACTACCTACGCACATTGAGATTGATGCCCGCGATTATGGACTTAACAAAGATAGTGTGATACTACTGGAACAGGTTCGCACTATTGATAAAAAAAGGCTTCGTGAAAAAATCGGTAAACTTGATGAATTGCAAATGGATAAAGTTAACAGTGCAATTTCAATAAGTTTCGGTCTTCACGAAAATTAAAAAGGAGTCAGACAAATGAAAAAAGGAAAAATTATACTCTCGACAATTTTAATTTCTCTGGTTGCAACTTTGATAGTTTTTGCCGGAGAAGCAGGTTCGGATTCTGATCCGCTTGTTTCAAAAAGTTATTTAGATGCGGTTATTATGCCACAGGTTTCTCAAAAGACTACTTTCAGTGTCGTTGAAGTCAATAAAGGTAAGACAATTTACGGAGAATCGGGAACAGAGATGATTATAAGACAAGGCGGCGGCACAATTGTTGCAACGGAAGCGGGCGGAATATGTGATTCAACTGTCGGAACTGACCTTTCAAACAAAACAACCGCTCCGTCAAACCATCTTTTAATAATTCCGGTTGGAGACGGCAGGGGAATTAAAACAAATGCATACACACTTGTAATGGTTAAAGGCGGTTACAGTATAAAGTGAAGGTGATAAAATGATTACTCTGATTCATTGTGCTGATTTGCATCTCGGCGGTTCATTTTGCGGAATAGATAGTAGCAAAGCAAAAGTTAGAAACGGAGAAACAGAAAAATCATTTTCTAAGATTGTGGACGATGTTTTAAATTGCAATGCGTCCATTTTCTTTATTGCGGGTGATTTGTTTGATTCGCCCTATCCTCCCCTTTCTTTGGTCAAATTTGTTTCAAATGAATTAAAAAGGGTTAATATTCCTGTGTTTATCAGTCCCGGAAACCATGACTTCTTATGCTCGCAGTCATACTATTTATCAGGAATTTTTCCTGATAATGTACATATTTTTTCAAAAGAAACAGAGTGCATTGATTTTCCCGAACTAAATGTATCCGTGTACGGCTTCGGTTTTTGTGCCAGACAGCAAAATTCAATGCTTTCGGGATTTCATGTCCGTGATGAATCACGAATTAATCTTATGTGCATACACGGTGATACTAATCAAAGCGATTATAACTATATTTCAAAAGATGATATTTCGCTTTCGGGTCTTGACTATCTTGCTCTCGGACATATTCACAGTTTTTCCGGAGTTTTAAAAAGCGGACAAACTTCGTATGCTTATCCCGGAACTCATGACGGACACGGATTTGATGAATGCTCAACAAAAGGTTATCTTAAAGTAAATGTTTCTAAAAGTGAGATAAAAGCAGAATTTATCGAAACATCTTCACGAGTGTACAATGATATATCGTTTGATGTATCATCATTTTTGTCATCACAAGAAATTTGTGAGAAAATTTCTCCGTTATTATCACAAAATGACCTATATAAAATTCGACTTTTAGGAGAAATTTCGGAAGATATCTTTATAAATATACCTTATATCCGAGAAGAACTTTCAAAAAAAGCGTTTTTTGTTAAGGTAAAAGACGAAACAAAGATTAAAACCGATATAGAATATTTATTAAATTCCAAAAGCACATCAGGTTATTTTGCACGGGCTTTAAAGAAGCAAAATCTTGATGAGGAAACATTTTATAAAGCATTAAAATACGGACTTAATGCACTTTCGGGCAAGGAGGCTTTAAAATGATAATTAAAAAGCTTTCCATAAAAAGTTTCGGTAAATTTAAAGACAAAGAAATTGTGTTTTCCGATTCTTTAAACATTGTTTACGGCAATAATGAAGCAGGTAAAAGTACCATTGTTTCCTTTATTAAAGCGATGATTTATGGTTTTGGTGATAAAAGAGGCGGTAAAATCTCGCTTAGAGACCGATATACGCCTTGGGACGGTTCTGTTATTGAGGGAGAAATTGAACTTTCCGATACAGATCAAGACATTGTTATATACAGAAAATCCGGAAACACCAAGAGGACAGATATTTTAAAAGTGTATGATAAGCTTACCGGTAAAGAAATAGACAAATCACCGGAAGATATAATCGGAATTTCTTTGGATTCTTTTGAGAAAACCGTCTTTACCCCCCAATCTTTAACTGTATTTTCGGGCGGTTCCGATGAAATTAGTGCCAAACTTTCAAATTTAAGTCGGTCAGGAGATGAAAATACCGACTTTTCGAAAGCAATTAATATTTTGGAAACTAAAAAGAAAGATATAATTCACAAAAATTTACGAGGCGGTCGCCTTTTTGAACTTGAAAATAAAATTTCAAATCTTCGCCTTCAAGAAAGTGAGGAACAAAAAAACACCGTCAAAAAAGCAGAAAACTATAAAAAACTGCGTGAGATGGAACTTACTTTAAAAAATCTTAACGATAAAGAAAAAGAATTAAGTGCTTTGCAACTTAAAACAAATAAACAGTATCTGTACAATGAGTTGCACACTAAAAAAGAATTATTAACTTTATCACAAAAAAACCTTGATGAAGTTAAAAAAGAACAGTTAAAATTACAAACTTCTATCTCATCTTATGATTTAAAGAATTCAAAATTCAGTCTTAATTTAGTTTTGTTTATTATTTTTCTTGCTGTTTCGTTTACATACCTTCCCTATTCTTTAATTCTTTTAATTCCGTCTTTTATATTTATGTATTTTCACATAAAAAACTGTAAAAGGATAAAATGCGAAAGAGAAAAGTATGATCAGCTTCTTATAAAAGAAAAAGAATTAAATTCGGAATTTGAAAAACTTTGTAAAGATGAGGAGCGTGCCAAACTCAGCGTTAACAGTACGGAAGAAAAAATAATTAATATTTACGGAATGCTTGAAGAAATTGCCCCGTGTGAAATTTCTTTTGATGAAAATGAAAGAAATGCAGTTAGTCGTGAAATAATATCACTTACCGAGCAATCTTCACGATTAAAGACGGAACTGGACATGGATAACTCCGCTACATGCGAGGAAATCAGAGGCATGATAAACACTTATGAAGAAGAACGCAACGAACTTATCGGCGAAAGCAATGCCTTATCTTCTGCTATTGAGGCTTTAAGTGAAGCAAAAAATGAGTTGTCAAGAAATTTTGCACCGCAATTAAACGAAGAGGCATCTAAAATTCTCGATATAATAACAGACGGTACCCACAATTCAATAACTGCTTCAAACAATTTTTCGGTAACCGTTTCTACTCCTGTATCAAAAGAGTTCAATTTGTTCAGTAACGGTACAGCAGACCAGATTTATCTTTCTCTCAGAATTGCCCTTTCAAAACTTATTTTTAAAGGATGTAAAACATTTTTAATCCTCGATGATTCATTTAACCAATATGATGATATAAGAACTGAAAACACAATAAATTTTCTTAAAGAATTGTCAAAAGATATGCAGATTGTTGTTTTTTCTTCAAGACCACTGGGAAGTTTTCAAGATATTGACATTATCGAATTGTAGTTATATAATAATTAGTATTAAGGAGGTTTTATAATGGCTTCTGTTACAGATAATGAATTCGGAGCAATTTACCTTAGCGATATGGTTATTGCTCGGCTTGCAGGTATTGTTGCAAACAAGAGTTACGGTGTTGTCGGAATGGCTGTTAAAAACACAAAAGACGGTATCGTAAGTCTTTTAAACCCGTCTAATCTTACAAAAGGTGTTAAGGTTAAGTCGGTCGATAACAAGTTTTCAATTGACCTTCATATCATTGTTCAGTACGGCGTAAACATAAACGCCATTTGCGAAAGCATTATGCACAATGTAAAATATCAAGTTGAAAATCTTGCAGGTATTGAGGTTGACAACATAGACATATATGTAGAAAGCGTTCGCAATTAAGGGAGGATTTTGACTTGCTTACAAATATAGATTCACAGCGTTTTAAGGCAATGATTATTTCCGGTGCGGAAAACCTTTCGAAAAACAAAGACGCTGTTGATGCTCTTAATGTATTCCCCGTTCCCGACGGGGATACCGGAACAAATATGAGCCTTACATTTTCAAGTGCTTCAAAGTTACTTTCAGAAAATGATTATGATACAGTTTCAGATGTTTTATCTGCTGTTTCAAAAGCAACCCTTCGTGGTGCTCGAGGAAATTCCGGTGTTATTCTTTCGCAGATTTTCAGGGGGTTTGCCCTTTCTTTTTCAAAGGACTCGGTTTGCGATGTCTTAAAGTTGAAAGAAGCATTTAAAGCTGCTTCCGACACAGCATATCGTGCTGTTATGAGACCAACGGAAGGCACTATTTTAACGGTAATAAGACGCCTTAGCGAATCGGCTTTGGATTTTGAGGGAGAAAATGTCGAAGAATTTTTCATGCAGGTTATTAAAGACGGAAATATTGCACTTTCCGAGACAATGAACATGCTTCCCCAACTTAAACAAGCACAGGTTGTTGATGCCGGCGGACAAGGTCTTATGTGTGTTTTTGAAGGTTTTTTACCTGTTTTGAACGCTTCATATAAACCTGTAACGGTAACAAAAAAAGTTGATAAAACATCAGAAATTCCCGCTCAGGCTTCAATTTCTGACGAGGATATTAAATTCTCATATTGCACTGAATTTATCATTAATAAAAATGATGTAAAAGAATCGGCCGAAAAAATAAGAAAATCTATTTCAAATAAAGGCGATTGTATGTTGGTTATTGACGGAGATGACATAATCAAAGTCCATATTCATACAAACAATCCCGGTTTTATTTTAGAACAAGCGGTAAAAATCGGCGAACTGGTCAATATTAAGATTGATAATCTTCACTATCAGCATAACAGCATTATTGAGAATTCAAAAAATGATACAGAACCTAAAAAAGAAGCAAAAAAAGTACTTAAAGACGGTTTTTCAATAGTGTCTGTTTGTTCCGGAAAAGGCATAGCAAAGATTTTTAAGGATATGGGCGTAGATGGAATAATTGAGGGCGGACAAACCATGAACCCGTCTACCGATGATATTCTGTCTGCCATTGAAAAAACCAATTCAAAAAATGTAATTATTCTTCCGAACAATAAAAACATAATTTTGGCATCTCAACAGGCAAAAGATTTATCCGATAGGAATGTTGTAGTTGTAGAGTCGAAGAGTATTCCGCAAGGTATTGCTTCACTTATTGGGTTTAATCCCCAAAAGAGCATTGATAAGAACTTTGAAGATATGACTGCCATGCTTTCAAGCGTTTCGGACGGAGCGGTAACCAATGCCGTAAGAGATTCAAACGCTGACGGAAAGAAAATTAAAAACGGAGATTACATCGCTGTTTCTTCGGGAAATATTGTCAGTGTTGCAAAAGATGTTAACAGTGCCGTAATTGAGTTAACAGAAAAACTTGAAGCGGAAGATTCCGATGTTTTAACGCTTTATTACGGCAAAGATGTTAAAAAATCTGATGCAGAAAAATTATCTTCTGTTTTGGAAGAAAAATATCCCGATGTTGATGTTTGCTTAAAAGATGGAGGGCAAAGTGTCTATTTTTATGTAGTCTCAACAGAATAAGTAAAGGTTTGTGATTACTATTTTAAATAATGATATTAACTGCATAAGCGGAGTCGGCAAAGTTTTTCAATCAAAACTTTCTAAATTAGGAATAAAAAAAGTGAGCGATATGCTCACTTTTTATCCACGCAGTTTGGAAGATAGGTCAAAAGTAACAAAAATTGCCGATGCGATAAGCGGTGAAAACGCATGTATAGTTGCTACGGTCGTTTCTGAAATTCAAGAGCGAAAAGTAAATAAACTTACTATTCACTCAATGAAAATACGAGATGACTCCGGTATTATGCTGTGCGTTTTTTTTAATAATAAATATGTCAAAAATTCTTTCGTAGTAGGAAATGAATATGCTTTTTACGGAAGAATAAATCACAATTACAAAACACTTGAAATTATATCGCCTGTTTTTGAAGAAAACGACAAATTTGACAAAACAAGAAAAATTCTGCCCGTCTATCCCCTTACATCAGGGCTTAACCAGACTTTTATAAGAAATACCGTTAGAAAATGTCTTGACGGTGCAAGTATGGAAATTGAAGAGTCGCTTCCGGAATATATCAGAAAAAGGTATTCTCTTTGTTCACTATCTTTTGCACTTGAAAACATACACTTTCCAAAAGATGCAGAGGCTTATTTTATAGCAAAAAAGAGGCTTGTTTTTGAAGAATTATTCTTGCTTCAAATGGGTCTTAGAAGCATAAAAGACAAAATGCGTGAGAAAACTGCCATTGAATTTAAAGTTAAAGACCCTTTTAAGTTTATAAATTCTCTCCCCTTTTCGCTTACAAATGCCCAAAAAAAAGTAATTAATGAAATATGTAACGATTTAAAAAATGGATTTCCGTTAAACAGACTCGTTCAGGGTGATGTCGGAAGCGGAAAAACTTGTGTCGCCCAAGCAATAGTGTATATGTCGGCAAAAAGCGGATTTCAATCAACTTTAATGGTTCCCACCGAAATACTTGCAAGGCAACATTTTAAAAGTTTTGAAACCGTTTTTTCGGATTTTGGAATAAATTGCGTGTTGCTTACAGGCTCACTTTCCGCAAAAGAAAAAAAAGAGGCAATTTCTCGTATTGAAAGTGGCGAGGCAGATGTTATAATCGGTACGCACGCCCTTATAGAAGATAATGTAAAATTTAAAAATTTAGGACTTATAATAACTGATGAGCAGCATAGATTTGGAGTCCGTCAAAGAGAAGCACTTGTTAAAAAGGGTAATTCTCCGCATGTTCTCGTTATGACCGCAACTCCAATTCCGAGAACTCTTGCACTCATTTTATACGGAGATTTGGATATATCTTTAATAGATGAACTTCCGCCCACACGAAAAGAAGTTAAAACTTATTTTGTGAAAAGTGATAAAAGGAAACGAATTTACTCATTTATCGAAAAAGAAGCACAAAAATCTCATCAATCATACATAGTTTGTCCCATGGTTGAAGAAAATGATAATACGGAACTTCAATCGGTAAAATCATATTCGGATAATTTGCACTCGCTTCTTCCCTCTTTAAGAATAGAGTATATATACGGCGGAATGAAAGCCACTGAAAAAAAAGAAATAATGGAAAAATTTTCACTTGGTGAAATTGATGTATTGGTTTCTACAACAGTTATTGAAGTTGGTGTCGATGTTCCAAACGCAACCATTATGGTCATTGAAAATGCAGAAAGATTTGGTCTTTCTCAACTTCATCAGTTAAGAGGACGAATCGGAAGAGGCTCTTTTGAAAGTTATTGTATACTGATATCCGATTCTGAAAGCAAAATTTCTGTTGAACGGCTTAATATAATGAAAAAAAGTTCAAACGGAAATTATATTGCCGAAAAAGACCTCGAACTTCGTGGACCCGGAGATTTTTTCGGTACGAAACAGCACGGACTTTTTGAACTAAAAATTGCAAATTTGTTTGAAGACAGCGAAGTTTTAAAACTAACAGGTGAACTTGCAGATTTTTTACTTAAAAAAGATCCTACTCTTGATTTTCCCGAGAATATACTTTTAAAAAAGAAAATTAACGAACTTTTTGACAAGAATAGGGACATACTGCAATAATTGTCTGATTATAATTTCATTTTACGCACAAAATAGGACTGTAGCCAAAAGCTACTGCCCTATTTTAATATTGGAGGTGAATTTATAATGGCAAGCAAAAGAAATAATCTTATCGTTCCCGAAGCAAGAGCTGCTTTTGATAAGTTTAAAATGGAATCTGCAAGCGAAGTAGGTGTTAACCTTAAAAACGGATATAACGGCGACCTTACTTCAAGAGAAGCAGGTTCAATCGGCGGACAGATGGTTAAGAAAATGATTCAGGATTACGAAAATCGTATAAAGTAACCGATTTCTATATTAAAAAGCCACTCTATTGAGTGGCTTTTTACATTTTGCGACACGGTTATATGAACTTATATTTAGTAACTGTATCGTATTTTTCATTCTTCTTTAAAATTACATTGGGAAAATGAGAGTATTTCATACTGTTTGGAAATGCTTGTGTTTCAAGACATACCGCTCCATGATTTGAATATTTTTTTCCATCTTTGCAAACGCGGTTTTCATCAAGATCATTTGCCGTATAAACTTGTAATCCTATGTTGTCTGTGAATACCTCCATAGAAATACCGCTCTTGTTTCCTTTTAGACAGGCTACTTTTCTAAAACCGTTTCCGTTAAGTACAAAATTATGGTCAAATCCTTTAAACATCTTAATCTGATTGTCATTTGAAATGAATTTTTCTTCAAAAGTTTCACCATTTTTAAAATCAAAAGGAGTCCCTCTAACGCTTAAAACTTCGCCGTCAGGCATACCCTCATCTGTATTTGGGGTGTAAAAATCGCTGTTCAAGTACAAAATATGACCATCTATACTTCCGCTTGCATGCCCATTCAAATTAAAATATGAATGATTTGTCATATTTAAAATTGTATCGGCATTTGTTATTCCTTCGTAATGAATTTTAATTCCGTTATCTTCTGTAAGAGTGTATGTAACTTTAACTTGTACTTCCCCGGGAAAGCCCTCTTCACCGTCCGGACTTACAAGCTGAAGGATTAATGCCGGCTCTTCTTTATCGACAAGTTCTGCATCCCATATTTTTTTATCAAAACCGACTTTTCCGCCGTGAAGATTGTTTTCACCGTTATTTTTTAAGAGTTTATATGTTTTTCCGTTAAGTTCAAATTCTGCTTTTTCAATGCGGTTTGAATTTCTCCCTATAATTGCACCGAAATATCCGCCATTGTCCAAATACTCGTCTATTGTATCTCGTCCCAAAACCACATCTGTGCCTTTGTAAATAAGTCTTTTAATGATGCCGCCATAGTTTAATATATGTGCAGTAAGCCCATTGTTATTGTCAAGAACAAATTCATAGATTTCATTATTGTCAATTGTTGTGATTATTTCTCTTTTAATAGACATACTTTTTCACCTTATATCAAATTAAGCATTTAACGAATACTTTTCTTTATATGCTTCAAATTTCTCATTAAATTCTTTACTGTTACGCTTTGTTTCACGCAGAGTTTCATGAATTTTTAAGTCATTTAAAGACGCATCTATCAAACAGCCTGCAATATTAGAGCAGTGGTCAGATGTTCTTTCAATGTTTGTAAGTAAATCAGACCAAACAAAACCCATTTCATAACTGCAACTTCCTTTTTGCATACGCAAAATATGATTTGTTCTGATTGTTTCTTTCAGTCCGTCAATTACCTGTTCTAACGGTTCAATATTTTTTGCAACGGTAACGCTTCTGTTTCTGAAAGCATCGTATGATAAATCAAGAATTTCATTTAAAGCAGATGCAATAACGGAAAATTCTCTTTTTGCATCGTTTGTAAGAGATAAACCTTTATCTTTCATTTCTTCTGACGCTCTTAAAATGTTTACCGCATGGTCTGATATTCTTTCAAAATCTCCGATAACTTTTAATAACTCGGTCGCCTCGGCACTGTTATTTTCATCCATTTTGTGTGAACTGAGTTTTATCAAATAAGTGCCCAATGTATCCTCATAATAGTCCGCCAAGTCTTCATCTTCACGAATGCTCTTTGCAATATCGCTCGAATAATTGCCAAATGCCGACAGTGAATTTCTGAGTGCTCTGACAGAAATATATGCCATTTTTGTTGCCAATTCATGGCACTGACCAAGTGCAACAGACGGAGTGTTTAAGAATCTTTCATCAAGAGTTTCTCTAAATGTTGTTTCTTCATCATCTTTGATAAGTGTCATTGCCATCTTTTCAAGAATTCCCGACATAGGCATCAAAATTACCACGCAAAGAAGATTAAAGAGAGAATGTGTAATTGCTACTCCAAAAGGTGTTGCAACATCTTTTAAAATTTGCGGTTCAATAACAGAACTGACTATCGAAAAAATCAACAACAATACTGCCGAACCGATAACATTAAACGAAAGATGCACAAATGCAGCCCGCTTTGCGTTTTTGCTTGTCCCTATTGAAGAAAGAATAGCCGTAATACATGTTCCGATATTTTGACCCATTACAATAGGAATTGCCGTTCCATAGGTTACCTGTCCTGTTATGCAAAGTGCCTGCAACATACCGACAGATGCCGCACTTGACTGAATTATTGCAGTTAAAAGTGCACCTAAAAGCACGCCTAAAAACGGATTTGTAAATATAATAAGAAGTTGCCTGAACGATTCGGATTCGGCAAGTCCCTCGACAGATCCTGACATGGTCTGCATTCCGAGCATCAAAGCAAAAAATCCAAGGAAAATCATTCCCGTGTCTTTTTTCTTTGTATCAGCTGAAAACATATAAAGTATTATGCCGATAAGTGCCAAAATCGGAGTAAATGATGACGGCTTTAACATATTAATCCAAAAATTACTGCTTTCAATTCCGGAAAGAGAAAGTATCCAGCTCGTAATTGTAGTACCTATGTTTGCCCCCATTATGACATTTATGGCTTGTCTTAATGACATTATGCCCGAGTTAACAAAACCTACGACCATAACAGTCATTGCAGATGAACTTTGAATTATTGCAGTAATTCCGCAACCTGTCAAAAATCCTGCAAGTTTTCCCGAAGTCATTTTGCCTAAAATCGTTCTGAGTTTGTTTCCTGCCCGTCTTTCGAGTGCCTTTCCCATAATATCCATACCAAATAAGAAAAGACACAATCCGCCTACTGCTGATAAAACACTGAAAAAGTCCATTCTGCACCTCTAAAATTACTCATATTTTTCATATTGTATCATACCACATTTAGGAAAAATTTGCAACTGCTATTTTAATAAAAAAGTGCGGTATAATACCGCACTTTTTTATTTCTATCTGCTTATTATTTGCAGAAAAATTTGTTATTTTCATCAAGATTTGCCTGTACTCTGTTTAACGCTTCACCGAATCTTTGGAAATGAACAACTTCTCGTTCTCTTAAAAATCTAATTGGGTCTATTACATCAGGAATCGGGAGTTCCCCTCCGGGAGACATAACATCTAAACGTGCGTTGCCGTAATTTCTTTGGCTTTCTTCCGTTTTTTCATCACTTAACGGGATTAGAGTTTCGGTGTCGTTCCGCTCGGGCAAACCTTTTATAAAATCATCTGATATAATAAACCGTTTTTTATCGGAACTTGGATCTTTTTTTGAATTTTGCATAGAATAGGTATTGACAGCATCTTTATCTTGTGGCATAATGTTGTCAATAGAGAAACTGTTTCCAGAGCGCAAGTCTTTGACCCGCTCCACATCGTTAAGTCGGTGGGCAGTTTCTCTTATTTTTTCTGTTATATCGTAGATATGAAATTTATTGTCATTCTTTCCCTCTGACAAAT
>JAZLFH010000001.1:0-14885 GCA_045615705.1 Clostridia bacterium | reverse complement strand
CAAACAAAATAAAGAAAAAATTCGTTAAAAACGAATTTTTAAAAATTTATGCTTTATGCTACGAACAAACTTCACCTCTCGGAGTACCTTCGTACGCCTTCGGGTTCAGTTTGTCCGTTCTGCACGCTTTTTTAGTCGCCCATGGGCTGTAAAAAAATACCGACCGCATAAAGCACAGTAAACTTATACAATCACAGATTAAGAGATTTGTTTTTTCAAAGAAAATAAAGAAAAAATTCGTTAAAAACGAATTTTTAAAAATTTATGCTTTATGCTACGGACAAACTTCACCTCTCGGAGTACCTTCGTACGCCTTCGGGTTCAGTTTGTCCGTTCTGCACGCTTTTTTAGTCGCCCAAGGGCTGTAAAAAAACGCACCGACCGCATAAAGAAAATGTAGTGAAAACCCTATTTTTATAAAGCCTCAAAAGGGGTGTCGCAAAATGCGACACCCCTTTATGATTCATTGTTCACAATGTTAAAAGTTAAAAGAATAATTTGTAAAACTTTTAAAACTAAGCACCTATTTTAAAATGGTCATTTTCTGCCACTTGCCGGAGAAAAAGTAACAAATCGCAAAAATAAGTGCTGTTCCCGATGCGAGTGGTGCGGCAATTCCGACACCCCAAAGATCATATTTAAGAACCATTCCGAAAAAGTACGATGCAGGTATTCTGATAAGCAGCGATGACATACAACTGTTAATAAAAGAAAATGTAGTATGTCCCGAACCTATAAAAAGTCCATTTAAGCAGAAAGTAAACGGAACAACCAAATAGTCAAACGAAAATGAAGAAAGATAATCGACACCTTTTTGTATCATATCGGGGTCATCACCGAAAAGTGCCAAAAGTTTATCCGGAATAAATCTGAATATAACAAATATTGTGTAACTTATGACGACTGCAATTATCATGCCGACATACATTGTGTGTTTGGCTCTTTTTATTTCTCCCGCACCGATATTTTGTGCAGCCATGGCAGAAACAGATGAACTCATGGCAACAGCGGGAAGTATTGCAAATCCGTTTAATTTACCTACCGCACCTACCGAAGCGGATGCAACAACACCGAGCGAGTTTGTAAGTGCAGTGAGGAATAAAAATGATGTAGAAACTGCGACATTTTGAACTGATGTCGGAAGACCTATTTTAAGTAACAGGTTAAACTGATTTTTGGAAAATACAAAACTATTTAATTTAAAGTCAAAAATAAAATCATTTTTTGCAAGATATATGATACATAAAATCATACTAAGTGCTTGTGATATTATGGTAGCAATCGCCGCACCCATGGCACCCATTTGAAGCGGTCCTACAAAGATAATGTCCAATATAACATTTGTAACACAAGCAATAGCAACGAAAATAAGAGGATTTTTACTGTCTCCCATGCCACGCATAACCGCACTTAGAGCGTTGTAACCAAAAATGAAAACATTACCCAAAGTGGTTACAAAAAAGTATCTTTTAGCTTCTAAAAAAGATTCCGGCGGAGTTTGTATAAGATGCAAAATAGGAACTTCAAATATAAGCATCAGCACAGTTGTAATTACAGCAAATACGGAAAGCGAAATAAAAAGTGTACTTATCGTTTGTTTTAGTGCTTCTTTGTTATTTGAACCGAGATATTGCCCTATTAAAACCGTTGCACCTACGCACAAACCAAATACCATATTGGTAACCAAAAAAGTTACTTGTGAGCCTATATTTACGCCTGACATACTGACAGTTCCTGCCATTTGTCCGACTATTACCATATCGGCAACGCTGTAAAAGGTTTGAATAAGATTGGAAATTAAAAGGGGCAGTGCGAATAAAAACAACTGTTTCGCTACATTTCCCTTTGATAAATTGTTTTCAAAATTAGCCATTAAATTCACCTCATAAACAAGGGCTGATTATATCATACAAAATGAAAAAAATCAACAAAAGACTGTAAAAAAACTTAATTTTTACAGTCTTTTATTGATTTTACACTCTTATTTTACAACAAATCATAAATTATGTCGTAAAGAGTGGTAGGGGTTACCGACCCTTTGTAAAGAACTTTTGCTATTTCTTCCGCTCTTTCTTTCACGGTTGTAACATCTTCTATAATTTTTTCTTCAATTATTTCTGATGTTTTCAACCTGATTCCGAGCGAAAAACTGCCGTTTTGTTCAAAAATGAAATAACAAAGTTCCATTTTTCTTCCTTCCAAATCGGCAATTTCAAGAAAGTAAAGTTCGTCTTTCATTCTCCTTCCTCCGTTTACTGGTAAGCCGTAAGGCGTTATTATTGTAAAAAGATTGTAGCACAGCCTATTTTTAATTTCTATTTAAAAATAGGATTGAATATGCAGAAAAATATATTTACATATTTTTCCATTTTATGAAAAATGTATATTAAATTGCACAATTTGTGCGTTGAATACCACAAGAATAAAATGTAAAATTACAGTAGGTGATTTATATGTTAAAACTAATAAAAAAAGCCTTTTTAGAGATAAATCCGTTCTCAAAAAAGCTTTTAGAGATTTTTTTATTGGCACCGATTGTTTTGCAGATTATATCGGTAGCAGAATTTATAAAGTACAAAATTATTGACGATTTGGAAGTCTTAAAATCCGCACAAATGTATCTTAAACAATCTGTTTCACTCTATGCGGTAATTGTAATAACAATTTTACTTTTTGACCTGTATGTTAGTAAAAAACAGAATTAAAATCTGTTTTTTGAATCAATAACTATTGTAACGGGACCGTCATTTAAGGCGTTGATTTTCATATCGGCACCGAATATACCTTTTTTAATTTCCTTAGATACAGCCAAAGAGAGGGCGTTACAAAAATCGTCATATATTTTCTTTGCTTCTTGAGGTGGGCAAGCATTATCGAAACTCGGACGATTTCCTTTTTTTGTTGATGCGTAAAGGGTAAACTGCGAAACGCAAAGAATTTCACCGTCAATATCCATAACGGAAAAATTCATCTTCTCATTTTCGTCTTCAAAAATACGCATATTGGAAATCTTTTTTATAAGATAGTCCCTATCCTCATCCAAATCGCCTTTTCCGATGCCCAAAAAAACAAGAAGACCCGTTCCTATTTCACTTATTCTTTTTTTATCAACATCAAGAGATGCTTTTGTTACCCTTTGAATTACAGCCTTCATTCTTGAACACCTTCATCGGTATAAGTTATCGGCAGCATATATTTTTGCGAAAAATCAAGTTTGTCATTTAAAAGTTTTTTAGTATCGTAATCATCACACTCGGCTGAAAGATTGGAAAGTTTGTTATACATATTCACATTTTCTTCGCAACCGGGAGTCAGTTTTTCCATCTTTTTTATCATGGTATCTGCAAGGTCTAATTTTAATTGATATGAGAATTTTGACTCTTGTTGTGCAGTTGAAAGAATTTCTATTGCTTTATCAAAATTTTCGGATTCCGAGTAAAGTTTTGCCTCTAATGTGATGAATCTGATATCCTTTTTAGAAGATTTCTTCGCTTTATCAAGGTAAAAAAGTGCGTGTGAAAAGTCTTCAAAGTTCTTGTCTTGCACATACTTTTCATAATACTCAAACGCTAAATTATAACTGCATTCACTGTCAAAAGAAGCCATCGCAAATGCGTTTTTGTATCTCGAAACGGTAAGATCTGCATTATTTGTTTTAAATGCGGAAGTAAAACATATTTGTTGAATGAAAAAATACACGGAAAGAACGCAAATGAGTGAAAGCGAAACGGCAATAATCCCAGCTCTTGAAGTTTTCCTTTTTCGTGATGCACCGCCACGCAACTCGCAATACACCGCAAAACTGATAAGAAGTGCAATAGATGCCGGCGATACGGCGTCAAAAAACAACGAGAATATGCATACAAAAGTTAAAAAGGCAGATGCACCCGAACTTTTTAAAAGTGCGAGCGAAATTACCCACATCAAAAGAATCAATACGGCAAGAAGTCCGAATATACCGCAAGAGGAGATGATGCCGGAAGAAATTGTTGAAACCGGTGTTTCGTAGAAAGCACTTCTGTAAAATTCAAATCTTTCGGTAAATCCGCCCCCCAAACCGAACGGATGGTAAAGACCCGAAAGGACGGCGTCTTTAAACGGCAAAAAGTTTATGTTTTTAATTATTTCGCAGAGAAAAACTATCGCAAGTATTGAGAGAAAAATTACATAGTATCTTGCTTTCCCCAAAAAGTTTTTTCTGTTTTTGCTGATGTAGTTTATGATAAAAATGCACAGAAGAAAGAAAGCCGAAAAACTCCGTGTCAAAATGAATGAAAAAATTACAGCAGAAGCCATGATTATAAGGAGTAATTTGATATTTGCCGACTTATATCTTTTGTAACAGATAAGACCGCACCAAAGCCCCGAAAGAAGGTATATACCAAGCATATCGGACGATAAAAGTCCGGCACAGAATTTGTATTTTGAAATCGAAAATGACTTTTCAAATGCCCAATATAAAATATTATATACAGATAAAACAGAAGCGGAAATAAAAATCAAAAATGACATACGCTCTTTTAGTTCGTTTGGATTATCACATTTGAAATAATCACCGCAGAGTGCGCAAAACATAACGCAAAGCAAAAATCTTGCAATTGTATAGATTTGAGCACCCTTGTTTACCGCCCAAAAAAGTCCCGCCACAGAATATAAAGAAAGAAACGAAAAAATCAAAAAGAACGGACCGACAAAGATACTTTTTGTGTCAATAATTCTGTATAAAAGCACCAGTGCCGAAACAAAAAGGAGAAAGAACAAAGATTTATCTCCCATTAATGACAAAAATGAGGGTGCGAAAATCACGCACAGTGCCATAAAAAGTTCAAGGATTCTTCTTGCGGATAAGAAATTTTTTAAATTAATATTTTTCATAATACAACACCGTTTTCTAAAACTTTACTGTACTACCTGATTATACAACAAAAAGTAGCAAGAAGTCAATAATTTAAGATAAATGCTTGACATATTCATTGAATTGTTTTATAATCACATTTGTCGTTGGAAATCTGGGTGTAGCGCAGTTTGGTAGCGTGCTTGAATGGGGTTCAAGAGGCCGGGAGTTCAAGTCTCCCCACTCAGACCAAAAATCCTCGTTCATGAGAACGGGGATTTTTACTTATTTTTTTCATTATTGGTGCGTCTTTAAATTGTTGTTGAAATGTGTATAATAAAAGCGAACAAAGTGCCTATCAACGAATTTTGTAAAGAGGTGTAGTTATGAATCTTACGATTTGGATGGTAATAGCTATTGCAATTATAGTCCCGATAGCAATATATACATATAACAACAAACAATCATAAGTTTAGCCTTTAAAATCAGTATTTTAGCGAGTTTTAAAGGCCTTTTTTATTTCATGTTGTAAAAAATATTTTGACAAACTGCAAAGGATTTATATGACATTGTTGATTTTTCATCAGTACACAAACAAAAAAAGTATGGATTACACCATACTTTTTTGTTGGAGCCGGTAACAAGGCTCGAACTTGCGACCTGCTCATTACGAATGAGCTGCTCTACCTACTGAGCTATACCGGCAAACACTTGCAGATAATATTTTAATGTCAAAATTATTTATTGTCAATAATAAAATATATAAATGATTGATTATTTCATAATTCTGTGGTAAAATTTTAGATATTTGGAGGCAATTATGGAAAAAGAAACTACTGTTAACGGTTTAAAAATTTCATATATTGACCAAGGAAGCGGAGATATTATCCTTATGCTTCACGGTTGGGGTGCAAATAAGGAGGCTTTTATGCCTCTTATAAAAGGACTTTCAAAATCATTCAGAGTGATAGTACCGGACCTTTTCGGATTTGGGAAATCAGACGAACCCAATGAAGCGTGGAGCGTGGGAGATTATGCAAAGGCAATAGATTTTTTCATAAAGGAACTTGAAATAAAAGATGCAATTTGGATCGGGCATTCTTTTGGCGGAAGAATTATAATAAAACTTTTTAAAGACGCAACATATAAACCCAAAAAAATTGTATTAATAGACAGTGCGGGTATAAAACCAAAACGAACAATCAAGTACTATTTTAAGGTTTACTCATATAAGATCGCAAAGAGAATTTTATCGCTTTCGATTTTTAAAAACACGGGACTTTACGAAAAACTCAAAAAAAATGCAGGCAGTGAGGATTATAAAAACGCAAGTGAGATTATGAAAAGAACGATGTCTTTGGCAGTAAACGAGGACCTTAAAAAATACCTTCCGCTAATAGACAGAAGCACACTTTTAATTTGGGGGAATGAAGATACTGCAACACCTATCGGCGATGCCCGGATTATGGAAAAATTAATTCCCGATGCCGGTTTGGTAGTGTTTGAGGGAGCAGGACATTTTTCATATCTTGAAAACCCTGACCGTTCGGTTAGAATTATAGAGTATTTTGCTAAAAATTAGGTGATATAATGAGTATGCTTTTATATTTCATTGCTATAATTATATATGTGTATTTGCTGATAAGCGTAAGATTTTTGAAGATGTGCCACATGCTTCAATTAAACTCGTACTATAACTCACGGTTTTTTTCTTACATTAAAGCGAATATAAAACAAGTTGCTTCGGTAAAAACATTTTTGCCGCTTTTATCTTTGTTCCTGCTTTTCATAAATATTGAAACTGCTGTTTCGGGATTTGTACTTATATATCTTTTTTGTAATTCAAAAATCGAACCGCAAAAAAAACCGCTTGTTTTTACGGACAGGGTAAAAAGACAGTTTTTTACGGCAACTGTTTTAACTATGGCATTGGTAAGTTCATTTTACTTTTTAAAAGAGTATGCGTTATTGGGACTTTTACTTGTTGATATTTTGATGCCGTTTATTACTATGCTGGTAAATGTAATAAATTCGCCGTTTGAAAATGCAATTAAGAAAAAGTTTTACAATGAGGCAAAAAGCATTCTCGAAAAAAGAAGCGATTTAATAATAATAGGTGTTACCGGAAGTTTCGGAAAAACGAGCATGAAAAACTTTTTAAATGCTCTTTTAAGCGAAAAGTATCTGACACTTATGACACCCGGAAATTTTAATACAACAATGGGTGTTGTCAGGACGGTAAATGAGTATTTAAAACCGATTCACGAAGTCTTTATAGTTGAAATGGGTGCAAAAAATGTCGGCGACATTAAAGAAATTTGCGACCTTGTACATCCAAAATACGGAGTGATAAGTGCTATCGGACCTCAGCACCTTGAAACTTTTAAAACGCAGGAAAACATAACAAATACCAAGTTCGAACTGAAAGAAGCAACTGAAAAAGATACATTTTTAAATATTGATAATATATTTGCTTACGAAAAAAGAGAAGGAAGCATTACTTACGGTAAAAACGAAGACTCAACCTATCGGGTAATAAATATAAAGACACAAAAAGACGGCACTGAATTTACACTTTTAACTCCCACGGGCGAAGAAACTTTTAAAACGAGCCTTTTGGGTGAGCATAACATTGTCAATTTGGCGGGTGCTGTTGCAGTAGCCATAACTCTTGGTGTAGATATGGGAGAAATTAAATCCGCAATCAGCCGTTTAAAGAGCGTAGAGCATAGGCTTGAACTTAAAAAAGGCAACATAACAATAATTGATGACGCATATAACTCAAATCCTGCGGGGGCGTCATCGGCACTTAAAGTTTTAAGCAGTTTCACTGATTTTACAAGAATACTTATAACACCCGGAATGGTTGAACTTGGGCATAAACAAGATGAGTATAATTACGAATTCGGAAAAGAAGCATCAATTTGTGCCGACTATATTATATTGGTAGGAGAAAAACAAGCACCTCCGATTAAAAAAGGCGTGCTTGACGGACATTTTGATGAAGAAAAACTTTTTGTGGCAAAAAATATAAATGAAGCATTTATTATAATGCGTGAACTTAAAGGGGATAACAAGGTCGTCCTTTTGGAAAACGATCTTCCGGACAATTTTATTTAAGGAGTGAAAAATATGATTTCGGTGGGTGTAATTTTTGGCGGACAGAGTGTAGAGCATGAGGTGTCGATAATTTCCGGGAACCAGGCACTTCACGCACTTAATAAGGATAAGTATAATGTTGTTCCTATCTACCTGACAAAGGATAACAAGTTTTATACGGGAGAAAAACTTTTTGACATAAAAAACTATGTCGATATTCCTAAACTTTTGTCGGAATGCGAAGAAGTTTTGCCGTACAAAGGGAACAAAAATGTCGTACTTAAAAGGGCAAAAGGGAAAATTTTTTCAAACAACATAATCCAAGAAATTGATGTCTTTATGCCGGTGGTTCACGGCACAAATGTCGAGGACGGAACGCTTCAAGGCTATCTTGAAATCCTCGGAGCACCGTATACCGGTTGCGATGTAACCGCATCTGCACTCGGTATGGATAAATTTGCGATGAAAACCGTGCTTAAAGAATACGGAGTAAATGTTTTAGAAGCAGAGTGCGTGTACTCGAAAGAATACAGAACAAACAGCGATCAGGTAATTAAAAGAATTGAAGAAAAAATCGGATACCCGGTTATAATTAAACCTGTTAACTTGGGCTCAAGCGTAGGAATTAAAAAGGCTAATAACAGAGATGAGTTAAATGATGCACTCGGTGAAGCCACATCTTTTTCGCAAAAAATTTTGGCGGAAAGGGCGATAGAAAAACTTCGTGAAATTAATTGTGCGGTACTTGGAGATTATGAAAGTACAAAAACCGCAACACTTGAAGAACCTATCATGGGAGATGAGATTTTAAGTTACAAGGATAAGTATTTGGGAGGAGGAAAAGGAAGTAAAGAAACAGGCTCAAAGGGAATGAGCGGAGCATCTCGCAAGATGCCTGCCGAAGTCAGCAAAGAGCAGGAAGAGAAAATTAAAGAAATGGCACAAAAAGCCTTCTACGCAATAAACGCAAACGGTGTTTCAAGAGTTGATTTAATGATTGATGAAGAGGACGGAAAAATTTATGTAAATGAGATAAACACAATTCCGGGTTCTTTGGCATTTTATCTGTGGGAACACGCAGGACTTAAATTTGATGAACTTTTGGACGAACTGATAAAACTTGCACTAAAAAGAGCAAGGGAGCGGGAAAATCTCACCTTCTCATACGAAACCAATATTCTTTCCAATATGGCAAACGGCGGAACAAAGGGAATAAAGAAATAAAAGGGGCTGGTGCAAAATGCACAGACCACGCAAAGCAAACAAAAGGCTTAAAACCGTCATTTTGAAATCACATAGAAGATAAAATGACATCAAAGTTAAGGTAGAAATTCGTTGTTTGACGAATTTCAGGTTTTAATTGCTTTGCGTTTTGAACAAACTTCGCCTCTCGACGTACCTTTGTACGACTTCGGGTTCGCAAAAAGCAAGGCTTTTTGCCTCAGTTTGTCCAATCTGCACTATTTTCCCCTCAGCCCCAAAAAGGAGCTGATAGCAATGAATTTTGAAAATTCATTTTGCTACAGCTCCTTTTTTGCATTTTATCTTCTTAAAAGTTTTTTCGGTAATCCTAAAATCAGAGAACCCAATTTGTAAGCACGGGATTTACCTTTATTGGCGTAAGGAGTTAAATATTCTATTTGTTTTCGGGCTTCTCTTACAGCTTCACTTTGGTAGTAAACCGAAAACTTGACAAATATGTCATCATCTTCTTTTGCAGGAACATAATTATAATAGTTACCGTTAATTAAATCTTTAAATATTTTGTTCCACTCGTTTTCACGGTCGTAAGAGGAAAAGGATTCAAAACTTTCATAACTTTCTAAACTGAGTTCATTATATAAATCACGGTCGGTAAACACACGAACAACTTCCGATGCAAGTTTTTTTATACATCCAATCTCTACGGGAACTATGCCCAAGGCATTTCTGAAAATATCAAGATAGTCAAGGCTGTAAGCAACTATGGGGATACCGTATGACTGTGCTTCATACATTGCAAGCGGGCATCCTTCAATTACGGAAGTTGATATAAATAGGTCCGAATCATTGTAGTACTTTTTCATATCATTTACAAATCCGGGAAAAGTAATGCCGTCAATATTCTTTGCAAAGTCAACCACTTTCGAGTGAAGGTAACCATCTCCAAGCATAGTGAGTGTTGCATCGGGAACTTCCTTCTTTATTTTTTTAAACGCCTTGATTACATCAAACGGCATTTTTTCATTGGCAAATCTGCCAACCCAAAGAATTTTATGAGAATTGTGGTCAGTTTTTACTGTATCACAAAGCAGACAGGGATTTTGAATGTAAGAGAACTTAATATTCAAATGACTGAAAAATGAACTGTCGGCTTTTGAAATAATAAAAACACGGTCGCACAGTTTGTATGCGTTGGCTAAATCATGTAAAAGCTCCATCCCGCTGATACGCCATATGATTGATGGTGCGTATGTATGCATATATGTACAGTAAAAAGCCCCTGTTGACCTTACGGCTAATGCATTGTATAAAAGAAGCGGCGAATAGAACTTATTATCAATAAATAAGTCGATTTTATATTCTATAATTTTATTTCTGAGGGTTTCATATCGGTTTATACGGCACTCATAAGAGTATTCGTTTGCTTCTTTACCTATTACAACTCTTTTTACCTTATCCGGAATTTTATAATCATTATCCGTAGGCTCTTCTTCGGTAAAGATAATAACATTATAACCCATTTTTACCCATAACTCCGATAAAAGAGCCATTACACGCCCGGTACCGTCTCCGCGAATACCCCAAAAATATGTACCTATTGTCTTTATTGATTTTTTACGCTCAATTTTTTCGCAGTCCGAAAAAAGTGTATTTAAGGCATACTCGTTTTGAGCAAGCAAATCAACCTTTTTGTCAAACCCCAAGTCAATCATCGATAAAAATCCTCCAATAAAAAAGTGTGCAGCACGAAGCCACACACTGCAAAAACGCGAAGCTCCGACTGTTGCTACACAAAATTTTACACAACACAAAGGCATGCAAAAATAGAGCCTGCATCTTTACCGAGATTGAAAAAATGCATTCCTATGTATTGTGCAATATTAATTTTGTGTAGCATATTCATCATATCATAAAATAAATAAAATGCAATATATTTTCGTGAAAAATAGTAAGTAATATTTTTCCAAAACCTCTAATATACTTGTACTGACATGTACAAATAAAAGGAGGACTCATTATGGAAAATTCGCTTATTTATCAGGATATTGCAAACAGAACGCAGGGCGATATCTATATAGGTGTGGTGGGACCGGTTAGGACAGGAAAATCCACATTTATAAAAAGATTTATGGACTTAATCGTAATTCCAAACATTGACAATGACTACAAAAGAGAACGGGCAATGGATGAACTTCCGCAAAGTGCAGACGGGAAGACAATAATGACTACCGAGCCGAAATTCATACCGAATGAAGCGGTAACAATAAATCTCGGCGACAACGCAACGCTAAATGTAAGAATGATTGATTGTGTAGGTTACATTGTAAAATCCGCACTCGGACACAGCGAGGACGGAAATCCCAGAATGGTGTCTACTCCGTGGTTTGAAGAGGATATTCCGTTTAACGAAGCCGCCGAAATAGGGACACAAAAAGTCATAAACGAACACAGCACAATAGGACTTTTAGTAACTACGGACGGGAGTATTTGCGGGATTGACAGAGATGAGTACATAGACGGTGAGGAGAGGGCGGTAAGAGAATTAAAAGAGATAAATAAACCGTTTATCATTCTTTTAAATTCAAAAGACCCTGACAGCGAAGAAACACAAAATTTGCGAACTGAACTTGAAGAAAAATACAAAGTTCCGACATTTGCTCTCAGTTGCACCGACCTTAGCGAGGACGATATAAAAGGAATAATAGAAAACATTTTGTTTGAATTTCCGATAAGTGAAATGACTATTGACCTTCCGCATTGGATTGATGCATTGGATGTAAATCATTACATACGGAAAAGTATTTTTGACACAATAAAAGCAAATGTTAAAAATATTAAAAAAATCAGTGATTCAAAACCTTTTTTAGATGCACTTTTTGAAAACGAATATATAGAAGACGCCAAAATACTTAATATGGAATTGGGAAACGGAAATGTAAATATAAGCCTCAGAGTGCCGAATGACTTATTCTATAAAGTGCTTGGCGAAACCACCGGACTTGAAATTGACAATGAAGAAAAACTGATTGAAGAAATAATAGAACTTTCAAAAATCAAAAAGGATTATGATACTATAAGTTATGCCATAGACGAGGCAAGAAGAACGGGATACGGGATAGTATCGCCTACAATAGACGATATGACACTTGAAAAACCGCAAATGGTAAAACAAGGCGGAAGATACGGAGTAAAACTTTCTGCAAGTGCTCCATCACTTCATATCATACGGGCAGATATTGAAACGGAAGTAAGTCCGATTGTCGGAAGCGAAAAACAATCGGAAGATTTGGTTCACTATCTTCTCAGTGAGTTTGAAGGCGAACCGGGAAAAATTTGGGAGTCAAATATTTTTGGAAAATCATTGCACGAACTTGTAAACGAAGGACTCCATACAAAACTTTCAAAGATGCCGGAGGATGCACGATTTAAAATTCAAGAAACTCTGACAAGAATAATTAACGAGGGAAGTGGCGGACTAATCTGCATAATTTTATAAATAAAGGGGTTGTAAAAAAGCCTTAAAGGGGGGTGTCGCAAAATGCGACACCCCATTTTTGGGCTGGAAGCAAAATAGTGCAGATTGGACAAACTGAGGCAAAAAGCCGTGGCTTTTTGCGTACCCGAAGGTGTACGAAGGTACTCCGAGAGGCGAAGTTTGTTCAAAACGCAAAGCACATTATTCATAAATTCGTTGCCCAAACGAATTTCTACCTTAATTTCTGCCTCATTTCATCATTTGCACAACTTAAATGGCGGTATTACGGCTTTTCCTGTGCTTTGCGTGATCTGTGCATTTTGAAACAGCCCCTTTTTTGTTGCCGTTTTACGGTAACCCATAACGCTTCATTTAAATATAATGGTAATGGTGAGATAAATGGAAGAAAAAAGTCTTTTAAGTCTATCGGAAGGAGATATAGGCTCTGTATGTGAAATAAACACAGAACTCGATATCGCTCGCCGACTGATTGATTTGGGACTTATTAAAAACAGTGAAATAAAGTGCCTCCATTTAAGCCCGTTCGGTGGGATAGGTGCTTATGATATACAAGGTGCGGTAATTGCCATTAGGAGCGAGGACGCAGAAAAAATCATAATTTATTAATGAGGTAATGATATGCACGACAAAAAAGACTTTACGATCACACTTATGGGAAACCCGAATGTAGGGAAAAGCACTGTATTTAATGCTCTTACCGGTATGCATCAGCATACCGGTAATTGGGCAGGGAAAACGGTAGAATCTGCAAGAGGAGAATATACTTACAATGGCAATAAATATACTATTTTCGACCTTCCGGGTACATATTCGATAAGAACAATGTCAAAAGAAGAGGAAGTTGCACGCGACTTCTTAAAAACCAAACAAACCGATGTTACGGTAGTAGTTTGCGATGCGACTTGCCTTGAAAGAAACTTAAATCTTGTTCTTCAAACACTTGAAATAACAAAAAATACAATTTTATGCGTAAATTTGATTGACGAAGCACGAAAAAAGAGAATAAAAATAGATAAAGATGCTCTTTCCGATGAACTCGGCATAGAAGTGGTTATATGTTCGGCGCGGAAAAAGGAAGGACTTTTGAAACTGAAAGAGGCAATAGAAAAAGAGGTAAATGCAGAGAGAAAACTCCCCAATATCGAAAGGACACCGGAAGAAACGGTAAAAATGTCAAAAGAAATTTTTGAAAAAGCGGTTATAATGCCAAAAAGACCCGACAAAAGCGACAGAAGACTTGACAGAATACTTACAAATAAAATAACAGGTATTCCCGTTATGTTGCTTTTACTTGCACTTATTTTATGGATAACGGTTGAGGGGGCAAACTATCCGTCAGACTTTTTATACAGTAAGTTTTTTTTATTTGAAAAAGTTTTGGTTAATTTTTTTATAAATATAGGTGTGCCGGCATACATTTATAACCCTCTTGTTTTCGGAATATACAGAGTTTCGGCATGGGTAGTGGCGGTAATGCTTCCGCCTATGGCAATATTTTTTCCTCTTTTTACATTACTTGAAGACTTTGGATATTTACCAAGAGTTGCGTTTAACCTTGACCCGTTTTTTAAAAAAGCACACTCCTGCGGAAAACAATCTCTTTGTATGTGCATGGGTCTCGGATGCAATGCGGTAGGCGTTGAGGGTTCAAGGATAATTGATTCGCCGAGGGAACGACTTTTATCAATACTTACAAATAATTTTATGCCTTGTAACGGAAGACTCCCGACACTTATTCTTATTGCGACTGTGTTTTTTGCATCAAGTTTTTTAGGTTCAATGGTTTCATCTTTCGTGCTTTTGGCTTCTATTGTTTTGGGGGTAGCGGTAACTTTATTAGCTTCTTTTATTCTCTCAAAAACGATTTTAAAAGGCGAAAAAAGTTCATTTGTCTTGGAACTTCCCCCATACAGACGACCTCAGATACTTAAAGTAATAGTCCGCTCCGTTTTTGAAAGAACGGTTTTTGTACTGATGAGAGCAATTTCGGTTTCCGCTCCCATGGGACTCTTGATTTATTTGGTAACAAATGTGCAAATACGGGGAATAAGTATCCTTGGTTACATAACGATGTGCTTAGAACCTTTAGGAAGGATAATGGGACTTGACGGAGTAATCCTTACAGCATTTATTCTCGCTTTCCCGGCGAATGAAATTGCAATTCCTTTAATGCTTATGGCGTATTCCCAAACAAGTATAATCGAAAAAATAACAGATGCGGACTCAATAAAAATGATTTTATTGGGTAATGGT